>JAEUNN010000224.1 GCA_016791085.1 Rhodocyclaceae bacterium
CCGAATTGCGGCCCCTGGTGCGCTCCCAGCTCGACGCTCTGGCCGGATCGAACATGTCCTGGCAGGGCCTGGCCTGGCCCGGCGTAGCCATGAAACTAGAAATGTGGCGGCCCGACGAAACGCCGGAGGACTCCGCATCCGGCACCACGCAAAGCGAACAAAGCTGGACCACGCGCATCAGCCTGCAGCTGCCGGAACTGGGCGAAGTAAGCGCCCTGCTGGTGCTGCACGCCGACCGCAGCCTCAGCGTGCGCATGGCCGGCTCGGCCGCGGCGCGCGCCGAATTCGCCGCCGGGGCGCCGCAGCTCGCGCTGGCATTGTCGGATGCCGCCCTGCCCCTGGCGCATTTCGAAATTCAGGCCCAGGCGGCAGAATGACGGCCGCCCGCGATTTGGCGCGCCGCGCGCAGCCGGGCCGACAAAATCCCTGGCGCTGAAGCATGGCCGAAACACTCGCACAAGCCGTGGCGCTGGCCTACCGTGAAGGGGATAGTGCGCCGCGCGTGGTCGCCAAGGGGCGCGGCCCTATCGCCGAGGAAATTATCGCGCGCGCCCAGGCCGCGGGCGTATTCGTGCATTCCTCGCCGGAATTGCTGTCGCTCCTGATGCGCGTGGATCTCGACGACCACATCGCACCGGAGTTGTACCGTGCCGTGGCGGAACTGTTGGCCTGGGTGTGGCGCATCGAGCAAGGATTGGCGGAAGCCCCGGCCGGCAGCAAGCCGCCCGCACGCAGCCACACCGGCTGACGGCACACGCGCTTTTCAGGGATAATTCCTGAATGTACGAAGACGACGCCCCGCTGTTACGGTTCGAGTTGATGCAGGCCGATGATTACGGCCGCTTTTTTCTTTCCAACCGCAACGAAGTGCTGTTCTACCTGCGGGCCATGATGCAGAAGCGCGCGATGCTGTCGCTGTTCATGGGACGCGGATCGAATTCCTTCCTGACCTCGCTGCTGGATATCGACGAAGCCCACGCCACGCTCATGTTCGACGCGCCGCGCGACATGCAGCTGGCCGAGCGCGCCAGCACGCAGCGGCCGCTGGTGTTCGTCACCTCGCTGGACAAGGTGAAGGTGCAGTTCCAGGTCGACACCCTCGCGCTATCCAGCTTCCAGGGACACCCGGCCTTGCGCACGCCCATGCCGGCGCGCATGCTGCGTCTGCAGCGGCGCGAATATTACCGGCTGGTGCTGCCCGCCACCCACCCGCTCAAATGCACCATCCCGCTGCAGGACGGCAAGAGCACCGTGGAAATGCAGGTGCTGGACATTTCCGCCGGGGGCGTGGCCATCGTGACGCCGCCGTCCGGCCTGCCCTTCGACCCGGAAATCGTGTATCCGGACTGCCAGGTACAACTGCCGGAGGTGGGCACCGTGGTCGCATCGCTACAGGTGCGCAACGTATTTTCGGTCACCCTCAAGAACGGCCAGACCGTCAAGCGCGCCGGCTGCCAGTTCGTCGAACTGTCATCCACGATGAGCGCGCTCATCCAGCGCTACATCATGAAGGTGGACCGCGCCCGCAATGCGCGCGGCAGCGGACTGGGCTGAACCGGGCCGGGTAGGCAGCGCGTCCGG
>JAEUNN010000246.1 GCA_016791085.1 Rhodocyclaceae bacterium
GGCATGAGCTGTTTGACCGCGGTGGATTCGTCCATGTCGGCACGCACGCCGGCCCGCTCCACGATGTCGCGCAAAGGCGCATAGGGAATCGGGATGCCCTTGCGCGTGACTTCGGCCAGGTAAGCGACGGCCTGGCTGGGCTCACGCCCGGTCGCGACGTAAATGATGGCGTTCGGCGCAAAGCGCAGCGCGCGTTCCAGATTGACCAGCTGTTGCGGCGGCTTGTAGCCCGGTACGCCCATGTTCAGCAGCTCAAAGCGGGCGATGCCGCCCTGTCCGGCGCGTTCGGCGTTGAGCCGGGTTTCGATCAGTGCGTCGAACGTTTCCGCGTCGCCCACGCCCCAGCCCATGACCGACGATGCGCCCAGGTAGGCCGCGCGCCAGGTGCCCGGAGCGGGCGTTTCGGCATAGTCGCGGTCGCGCATGCCGAAGCGATTGACGCTCACCTGGCCGTAGCGCGATTCGGACACGAAGGACGGAATCAGCTCGACCTGCGCAAAGCCGCCGACATAGCGCTTGAGGCCGGCATTCTCGACGTCCAGCCAGTTGGCCGGCTTTTTCGTGTAGACCTCCCACAACTGGGAATTGAAGCGGTCCACCGACAGCAGATTTTCGTAGTAGCCGCGCTCCAGCTTGGCCACGTCCAGCCGGCTCAGACGGCCGCTGCGCAGCGAATGCACGACGGTCGCGAACTCCGTGCCCAGGCGCGTCGCCACTTCTTCGCGGCTAATGCCGATCAGCACCACCAGCGCCACCAATGTGGCCGCGCGGCTGCGCATCCAGGTCTTGTCGTCCTGCGCCGAGGCGCGCACATTGCGCACGGTTTGAGCGGGAATGCTGCCGGCCGCGATGACCGCCAGGGTGAGCAGCGGGAACAGCAGCACGTCCAGGGAGTAGGACCCGCCCAGCGCCGGCCACAGCGCGAACCAGTCCGTCAGCGTTTCCGCGGTCCAGAACGACCAAAGCACGCAAATGAACCAGAAGGTCGCGTAAGTTTTGGCTACCGCGAGCGCCACGCTGCGCCAGTCGCGCTGTTGCGTGCCCAGGCTGCGTTTGCGGCCGCGGTGAATTTCCCACAGCGAATTGGCCACCACGAGCAGGCCCAGGATGGTCCAGAACAGCACGTCCTGCGGCACCCACAACATGGAGCCGCGCAGCCAGAACCACTGATAGGCGTGCAGGAACCAGGTCATGGCGAACACGTACAGCGTGGCCACCACGAGCGCCTTGGTGGTGCCCAGTTTCTTGAGTCGGAACACCGCCGGGTAGTAAAACACCTTCTGCATGAACTCCTTCCAGTAGATGTTTATGCGGCGCCAGAAGTCCGTGAAACTGGAAGCGAGCAGATAGCGGTTATGTGTTTCGGGCAAGCGGAAACCGAACAGGTAAAGCATGCCGATAATCAGGTGGAACAGCCCGGACACGCGCAGGTAGAGCAGGAAATTCGCGACCAGGTAGCGCATCAGTTCGGACGGCCCGACCACCTCGTGCGGCGCCAGCGTGAGGTAGTAATACACGTAGCGGTACAGCAGCAGGTGGATCACGCCGCGCACCATCCAGTCCACGCCGACCTGATAGATCCGGTAGGCGTCGTCGTCGTAATAGTTGCGGCGGAAGGTTTTGTAGTCGATGACCGGAAACAGCGGGAAACAGGCGTTGGGCAGCATGAAAAAATACGCCAGCGTCTGCACCGGCGAGGCCGCCGCCTTTTCGTGCCGCAAATCGTAGAAGTAGGCTATCAGCCGGAACATGAACATCGCGCCCAATATGGGCCAGATGGCTTCCGACCAAGGGAAGGGCATGAGCTGCGCGCGCTGCAATGCCAGCACGCCGCCCAATCCCAGCAGGATGGCGCCGCGCCAGGCGAAGGACAGCGGCAAATGGCATACGCCTATCAGCACCAGGCCGATGGCCAGCATCCATATCCCGTTTGCCGGCCCCATCACCAGCCCTATGCCGGCCATGCTGAGTACGACGAAAAAGGACAGCCGGTAGCGCAGCGGCAGCAGCGCATGCACGGCAAACCCGGCGCAAGCCAGGGTCGCAAGGCGCAGGAAGGCGGCCGATTCGATCTGGAACTGACGCAGCAACAGCAGCAACAACACAAGTTGCGCAAGCACGGCCAGATAGTTGTACAAGCCGATCTTGCCTTCGCTGGCCGGCGCCAGCGACTGGCCGGCACCGGGTTTGATGGATGCAGCCAGACTCATGTGTTACTCCCTGGGCGCGGCAGAACTACCATTGCAGCACCGGCAGAACCTGCATGGCGGCAAGCTGGCTGGGGACAGGCAGGGAATTTCGACCCTACTTCGTAAATTTCGCAATTCCGGCCTTTGTACAAGGGACGAGTCCTTTCTGGTTCCGGCTGGGCCGGATTGGTTTTTGGTGGTGCGGCTGGCGCGAAAGCGCGCGGCACCCGCCGGGCGCGGGCGCAGGTATGCCGGCAT
>JAEUNN010000323.1 GCA_016791085.1 Rhodocyclaceae bacterium
CTCGAAGCCGCGTCGCTCGAAGAAGTGGCGCTGGCGCGCGCGGCCGGCTGCAGGCCGGAACGCATCGTGTTCGATTCGCCGGCCAAAACGCGGCGCGAAATCGCGCAATGCCTGGCCTGGGGCGTCACGCTGAACGCCGACAACCTGGATGAAATCGAGCGCATCGCGCAGGCCGTAGAAGTGGCCGGGGCGTGCGCCAGTCTGGTCGGCCTGCGCGTGAATCCGCAGGTCGGCGACGGCTCCATAGGCATGACCAGCGTGGCCGGCAGCTACTCCAAATTCGGCCTGCCGCTGGACCAGCGCCGGGCCGACATTATCGACGCCTATGTGCGTCACCCCTGGTTGCGTGCCTTGCATCTGCACGTCGGGAGCCAGGGCGTGAGCGCACAACAGTTGGCCGCGGCGGTGGCCAAGGTGTTCGAACTGCGCGCACAAATCCATGCCGCCATCGGCAGCCCGCGCATCGCCAGTGTGGATATCGGCGGCGGCTTGCCCTGGCGCTATCGCGAGGACACGCTGGTGCCCACGCCGCGCAGCTATGCGGACGTGCTGCGGCGCGAGGTTCCCGCGGCATTTGCGGACGACGTAAGTCTCGTCACCGAATACGGGCGCTGCATACAGACCGGCTGCGGATTTGCGGCGAGCCGCGTGGAATACGTCAAGACCGATGGCGGGCGCCGCACCGCGGTGATCCATTTCGGCGCCGATCTCATGATGCGCCGCGTGTACCGGCCCGATGAGTGGCACCACCGGTTTTCCGTGCTGGCGCCGGACGGCAGCCCCAAACAGGCGCCGCAAGCCGCGCACACCCTGGCCGGCCCGCTCTGCTTTGGCGGCGACCTGCTTGCCCAGGATCTGGAATTGCCGCGCATGGACGTGGGCGATTGGCTGGTCATACACGACACCGGCGGCTATACGCTGGGCCTGTGGTCGCGCCATTGCAGCCGCGGCCTGCCGCGCGTGCTGGGCTATACGGGCGACGCGCCGGAATTTTCGACGCTGTTGGCCGGCGAGTCGCCGGATGACGTGGTGCGCTTCTGGAACGCGTGATGCCTGGCTGCCCGGCCGGGCGCTGCCCGCCGGCTCAAATCGGCAGCGATTCCTGGCGCGGCTCGGGATCGGCCGCGCCGCCGGCCATGCGCACCACGCGTTGCCGGCGCTCGTCGAAATCCATGTCGAACAGCTTTTTCTGGCTGGCCAGCAGATCGGACAGGCTGGAAAAGCCGTAATCCTTGTGCGTGAAGCCCGGGTCGGCCTGGCGGATGATTTGTCCCACCTTGCCCACGCTGGCCCAGCCGGTGACTTCGTCGGTGGCCGTGCGCACGCATTCCTTGAGCAGTTTCACGAGCGCGCGGCCCGGCTTTTTGGCTTTCGGCGGGGTTTTTTTGTCGACCGCCGCGGCGGCGGATTTGGCAGGGGCTTCTTTGCCGGCTTTCGCGGTGCCGTGCGCGTGCGCGTCTTTGGCCGCTTCGTCGCGCTCGTCGTCCATGTCGTCGGTGAACACGAATTCCTCGCAGGCGCGCTGGAAAGCCACCGGCGTGGTACGGCGTCCTATGCCCATCACGAACTGGCCGGATTCCTGCAAGCGGCGCGCCAGCGCGGTGAAATCCGAGTCGCTCGACACGATGCAGAACCCCTCGACGGCGCCCGAATGCAGCAAATCCATGGCGTCTATGATGAGCGCGCTGTCGGTGGCATTTTTGCCGCCCACGATGCGGAACTGCTGTATCGGGCGCAGCGAGTGATTGAGCAGGTGGGCGCGCCAGCCCGCCATGTTGGAACTGGTCCAGTCGCCGTAGATGCGGCGCACCGTGAGGCGGCCGCGCGAGGCGGCCGCCAGCAGTATGGGTTGTACCAGGCCCGGCTGGGCGTTGTCGGCGTCTATCAATAACGCCAGGCGGCGCGCCGACGCCGCATCGGCCATCTCAGACGACTCCGGCCAGATGCGCCTGCTGGTCCGCGTGGTAGGAACTGCGCACCATGGGACCGCAAGCCGCATGCGAAAAGCCCATCGCGGCGGCTTCGCGCTCGAACATGCGGAAAGTATCGGGATGCACGTAGCGCAGCACCGGCAGGTGACCGCCCGAAGGCTGCAGGTATTGGCCTATCGTGAGCATGTCCACGTCGTGGGCGCGCAGGTCGCGCATGACCTGGAGGATTTCCTCGTCGGTTTCGCCCAGGCCCACCATGAGGCCGGATTTGGTCGGCACCCCGGGGTGGCGCGCCTTGAATTCCTTGAGCAGCAGGAGCGAGTGCGCATAGTCGGCGCCGGGGCGGGCCTGTTTGTAGAGGCGCGGCACGGTTTCGAGGTTGTGGTTCATCACGTCCGGCGGGGCGGCGTCGAAAGTGTCGAGCGCAATTTCCAGGCGGCCGCGGAAATCCGGCACCAGCACTTCGATGCGCGTGGCGGGCGAGCGCTCGCGCGTATGGCGTATGCACTGCACGAAATGTTCGGCGCCGCCGTCTTTGAGGTCGTCGCGATCGACGCTGGTGATCACCACGTATTTGAGGCGCATGGCCGCGATGGTGGCGGCCAGTTGCGGCGGTTCGTTCAGATCCAGCGGGTCGGGCCGGCCGTGGCCCACGTCGCAGAACGGGCAACGCCGCGTGCATTTGTCGCCCATGATCATGAAGGTGGCCGTGCCCTTGCCGAAACATTCGCCGATATTCGGGCAGGACGCTTCTTCGCACACCGTGTGCAGCTTGTGCTCACGCAGTATTTGTTTGATTTCGCCAAAGCGGCTGTCGGTTTGCGCGACTTTCACGCGTATCCAGTCCGGCTTTTTGAGGCGCTCGGCCGGAACTATTTTGACCGGAATGCGCGCGGTCTTGTCGGCGCCGCGCTGTTTGACGGTGGGGTCGGGTTGGGTCACCGGGGTTGTCTCCATTATTCAAGCGCGGCTTTTAGCCTGTGCGCCAGTTTGTCTGCGACCACGGGCGCGGGGTCCGCCACGCCCAGGTCTTTGAGTTGAGTAACGATAAGGCCAGTATAACCGCAGGGGTTTATGACAGAAAAGGGGTACATGTCCATATTGACATTCAACGCGAGGCCGTGATAGGTGCAGCCGTTTTTCACACGCAGGCCCAGCGAGGCGAATTTCGCTTCGCCGGC
>JAEUNN010000399.1 GCA_016791085.1 Rhodocyclaceae bacterium
ACGCTTTGGGTCAGGGCATAGGCATGGTCGAAATCGACCTTGCCGTCGGCGCCGAAATCGTCGAAAAAGACGCCGCCCACGCCACGCGCTTCGTTGCGGTGCTTGAGGTAAAAGTATTCGTCGCACCAGCGCTTGAAGCGCGCGTGGTAGTCCGGCCCCAGCGGCGCCAGCGCATCGCGGCAAGTGCGGTGAAAATGCCGTGCGTCTTCTTCGAAGCCGTAATAGGGCGTCAAATCCATGCCGCCGCCGAACCACCACACGGGCTCGCCGCCATTGGCCGGATAGGCCGCGAAAAAGCGCACGTTCATGTGCACGGTGGGCACATAGGGGTTGCGCGGATGCAGCACCAGCGACACGCCGGCTGCGGAAAACGAGGCGCCGGCCAGTTCCGGGCGCCCGGCGCTGGCCGAAGGCGGCAGCGCGGCACCGCTCACGTCGGAAAAATTGCAGCCGCCGCGCTCGAACAGATTGCCTTCTTCGACCAGGCGCGACACGCCGCCGCCCTGCAGGCGTTCGTTCGTACCGCGCTGCCAGGCGTCGCGCAGGAATACCTTGCCGTCCAGGCTTTCCAGGCGCGCCACGATGCGCTCCTGCAAATCCGCCAGCCAGGCGCGTACGGCGCCGGCATCGGGCCTCATTTGCGCAGGCCCCGGTGGCCGATGTCGCGGCGGTATTGGGCGCCCTCAAGTTGTAACTGGTCGGCCACTTCGTAGGCGCGCTTGTGGGCGATCTTGAGCGTGTCGCCCAGCGCGGTCACGCACAGCACGCGGCCGCCCGCGCTGACCACCTGGTCGCCCTGCTGTGCCGTGCCGGCGTGAAATACCACCACGTCTTCGGCGTGCTGGGGCGGCAGCCCGTGTATCACGTCGCCTTTTTTGGGCGCCTCGGGATAGCCCGCCGCGGCGACCACGACGCCCAGCGACACGCGCCGGTCCCAGTCGGCTTCGGCGCGGTCCAGACGGTTTTCGATGGCGGCTTCGAGCAGATCGAGCAGGTCGGATTTGAGGCGCAGCATGATGGGCTGGGTTTCCGGGTCGCCCATGCGGCAATTGAATTCCAGCACTTTCACGCCGCCCTGGGGGGAAATCATGAGCCCGGCGTACAGGAAGCCGGAATAGGGGATGCCGTCCGCCAGCATGCCCTGCAGGGTGGGCTGTATGACTTCGCGCATCACCTTGGCGTGCAGCATGGGCGTGACCACCGGTGCCGGCGAATAGGCGCCCATGCCGCCGGTGTTGGGGCCGCGGTCGCCGTCCAGCAGGCGCTTGTGGTCCTGGCTGGTGGCCAGCGCGAGCGCATGCTGGCCGTCGGCCAGCACGATGAAACTGGCTTCTTCGCCTTCCAGAAATTCTTCGATCACCACGCGGCTGCCGGCGCTGCCCAGGCGCCCGCCGGCCAGCATGTCGTCGATGGCGGCGTGCGCTTCGGCGGCGTTCATGGCCACCACCACGCCCTTGCCGGCCGCCAGTCCGTCGGCCTTGATCACGATGGGGGCGCCCTTGGCTTCGACATAGGCGTGGGCCGGCGCCGCCTGCGTGAATGTTTCAAACGCCGCCGTGGCGATGCTGTGACGCTGCATGAAGCGCTTGGCGAATTCTTTCGAACTTTCCAGTTGCGCGGCCTTGCGCGTCGGACCGAATATGCGCAGGCCCTGGGAGCGGAACGCATCCACGACGCCGGCCGCGAGCGGCGCTTCCGGCCCGACCACGGTGAGCCCGATGTGCTGTTCGCGCGCAAATTCGACCAGTTGCTTGAGGTCCGTGATGGGCAGATTTTCCACCGACGGTTCGCGCGCCGTGCCGGCGTTGCCGGGCGCGACATACACTTTGTGTACGCGCGGACTGGCGGCAAGTTTCCAGGCCAGCGCGTGTTCGCGCCCGCCCGATCCGATCACGAGTATTTTCATGTTGCCCCCAAGGCTGCCGTGCTGGCAGGGTGTTCAGTGCCGGAAGTGGCGCACGCCGGTAAATACCATGGCGATGCCGTGCTCGTCGGCGGCCGCGATGACTTCCGCGTCGCGCACGCTGCCGCCGGGCTGGATGACCGCGCGCGCGCCGGCCTCGGCCAGTACGTCGAGGCCGTCGCGGAACGGGAAAAACGCGTCCGAGGCGACCACCGCGCCGGCGATCGTGAGGCCGGCATTTTCCGCCTTGCTGCGCGCTATGCGCGCCGAATCGACGCGGCTCATCTGGCCGGCGCCCACGCCCACCGTGGCGCCGTCGCGGCAATACACGATGGCATTGGATTTGACGTATTTGGCGACGCGCCAGGCAAACAGCAGATCGGCAAATTCGACGTCGGACGGGCTTCTTTGCGTGACCAGCTTGAGATCGCCGCGGGCCAGCGCCGCGTTGTCGGCGCTTTGCACCAGCAGGCCGCCGCCCACGCGCTTGTAGTCCTGCTGCGCGCGCGCGCCGGAGGGCGCCGGCATGGGTACGGTGAGCACCCGCAGATTGGTCTTTTTGGCCAGGAATTCCAGTGCTTCGCGCGCATAGGCGGGGGCAATCAGCACTTCCAGGAATTGTCCGCCCACCGCCTGCGCGGCCGTCAGGTCCACCGGCACGTTGAAGGCGATGATGCCGCCGAACGCCGAAGTGGGGTCGGTCGCGAAAGCTTTGCGGTAGGCCTGTTCGGCCGTCGCGCCCAGCGCCACGCCGCAGGGATTGGCGTGTTTCACGATCACGCAGGCGGTCGTGTCGAACGTTTTGACGCATTCCCAGGCCGCGTCGGCATCGGCGATGTTGTTGTAGGACAGTTCCTTGCCCTGCAACTGGCGGTAGGCGGCAATGCCGCCGGCCGCGGCGGCGCCGGCGTCGCGGTAGAACGCGGCGCTCTGGTGCGGGTTTTCGCCGTAACGCAAATCTTCCACCTTGTCGAAAGCCAGTTGCAGCCGCGCCGGGTAGCCGCCCGGCCGGTTGTCGGCGTCCAGCGCGGTGAGCCAGTTGGCGATGGCGGCGTCGTAACGCGCGGTATGCGTGAAAGCCTTTTTGGCCAGGCCGAAGCGCGTGGCGGCAGTTAGCGCGCCCGCGCCGGACTGCATTTCGGCGGCCAGCGCGGGATAGTCGGCGGGGTCGGTCACGACCGCGCAGCCGCCATGGTTTTTCGCCGCGGCGCGCACCATGGCGGGGCCGCCTATGTCGATGTTTTCGATGGCGTCTTCGAGCGTGCAGTCGGCTTTGGCGACGGTGCGCGCGAACGGATACAGATTGACCACCACCATGTCTATGCGCGGTATGCCCGCATCCTCGATGGCGGCCATGTGGTCCGCGCTGTCACGCCGCGCCAGGATGCCGCCATGCACTTTCGGGTGCAGCGTCTTGACGCGGCCATCCAGCATTTCCGGAAAACCCGTGTAGTCGGATACTTCCGTGACCGTCAGGCCGGCTTCGCGCAGCAGCGCGGCGGTGCCTCCGGTGGACAATAGCTTGACGCCCAGGGCGGTCAGGGCGCGCGCGAAATCGACCACGCCGGTCTTGTCTGAAACGCTGATCAGTGCCTGTTGAATTTTCATGATGCGGAATCCGGGCGCTAGGGCTCTGGTTGTTCAGGCGCGGAATGTTCGCACGAGGCGCGAACGTTGCGTGCCGGCAGGGTGGTCGGTAAACGATGCAAGGCGGCACAGCGCCTGCCCGAGTGTCGCGGGCGGATGCTGGCAGCTTGCGGCGGGGCCGGTTTGGGCGCGGGTTGGTGTGTGCGGCATGGTCGTGATCGGTAGGCCGCATGCAAAGCACGGCGCGCAGGCGGCGGAAGGCCTGCGCGCCGCATGTTCGGCGGTCTGGCGCGGGTTTTACAGCAGATTGTTTTCGCTAAGCTTACGGCGCAGCGTGTTGCGGTTGATGCCCAACATGTCGGCTGCGCGCGTCTGATTGCCTTCGGCTTTCTGCATGACCACCTGCAGCATCGGGCGTTCCACCTGGCTGATGACCATTGCGTAGATGTTGTGCGCCGTTTCGCCGTCCAGATCGCGGAAATAGCGTTCGAGTACGCAAGTCACGGCGGCCGCGATGTCCCCCGTGCACTGGTTGTCTTTATTTGTCATGCCGCCAACTCTAGTGCCTGCGGCTCATATTGGATTGTGTCGTGGTTCTCGGCCATGCGGTCAAAAAAAATATCGACCGCGGCCATCTGTTCCTCGACGCTGGCAAGTTGCACCATGGCGTAGCGGAAAGCCGCAGATCCCGTCAGTCCTTTGGTGTACCAGGAAATATGCTTGCGCGCGACTTTGAGGCCGGTGTCGCGCCCATAAAATTCGTACAGATCGTGCAGGTGCTCGCGGCACACGCGATGGATTTCCTGCACGCGCGGCGGCGGCAGTTCCGTGCCGGTGGCGAGGAAATGCTCGATTTCGCGAAATATCCAGGGCCGCCCCTGGGCCGCGCGGCCTATCATGATGCCGTCCGCCCCGCTCGCGGCCAGCACCGCGCGCGCCTTTTGCGGCGTGGTGATGTCGCCGTTGGCGATGACCGGAATGTTTACGGCGGCCTTTACTGCCGCGATGGTTTCGTATTCGGCCTCGCCCGTGTATTGGTCGGCGCGCGTGCGCCCGTGTATGGCCAGCGCGCGTATGCCCACGTCGGCCGCGGCGCGCGCGAGCTGCGGCGCATTGCGGTGGTCGCGGTTCCAGCCGGTGCGCATTTTGAGCGTGACCGGCGTGTCCGGCACGGCCCGCACCACGGCTTCCAGGATGCGCGTGGCGAGCGTTTCGTCCTGCATGAGTGCCGAGCCCGCATAGACGTTGCAGACCTTCTTGGCCGGGCAGCCCATGTTGATATCTATGATCTGGGC
>JAEUNN010000404.1 GCA_016791085.1 Rhodocyclaceae bacterium
GAAAGGCTGCAACTGGCCGGCCACGTGTACCAGTCGAGCAGCGAAGGCATACTCGTGACCGATGCGGACGATCGCATCGTGGCCGTGAACCCGGCGTTTTCGGTGCTCACCGGCTATGCCGCCGAGGAAGTCGTGGGGCGCAATCCCAAATTCCTGGCTTCCGGCGAAACGCCTCCGGAAACCTATGTCGCCATGCGTACGGCCCTGCGCGAGGGCGGACGCTGGCAGGGCGAACTGTATAACCGCCGCAAGAACGGCGAACTGTTCGTGGAGTGGCTGCGCATCAATACCGTGTATGACGAGAACGGTGACGTATTGCGCCGCATAGGCCTGTTTTCGGACATCACGGAAAAGAAAAAATCCGACCAGCTGGTCTGGCACCAGGCCAATTTCGACCCGCTCACGGGCCTGCCCAACCGGCGGCTGTTCCGCGACCGGCTGCTGCAGGAAATGCGCCGCAGCGAGCGCTCGGGCCAGTTGCTGGCGCTGTTGTTCATAGATCTGGACAAATTCAAGGCGGTGAACGACCGGCTGGGCCACGAAACGGGCGACCGCCTGCTGGCCGAGGCGGCGCAGCGCATCAGCGAATGCGTACGCTCGACCGATACCGTGGCGCGCCTGGGCGGCGACGAATTTACCCTGGTGCTGCCCGGCATAGGCGGCGCTCCGCAAATCGAGCGCGTGGCGCACGCGCTCATCACACGCCTGGAAAAGGAATTCCGCTTCGGCGCGGAATCCGCGCATATTTCGGCGAGCGTGGGCGTGGCGCTGTATGCCGGCGACGCCACCTCCATGGACACCCTGATCGCGCGCGCCGACGCCGCCATGTACGCGGCCAAAAGCGCCGGCCGCAGCTGTTTCCGCTACTACACGGACGACACCCCGGCCGGCGATTCCCCGCCGGCCGTCGCCGCGGCCGGCAGCGCGCAAGGTGAACCGGTCATGCACGGCGGCACGGCCTGCCGCGCCTGAGCGAGCCGCCCGTCCAGGCAGCCTCCCGCCACCCCAAACTCGCCCGCGATCGGGCGCCGGCGCGCCCGGGCGCCTGCCCGCGCCGAAAAATTGCTGGTCGCCCCGGCCGCCTCGCCTACACTAAAGGGCGTGGCAGCTTGACCGCGGCAGTCGGTGCCCTTGCCACGCAAGCGGTACAGGAGCGCAGCATGGCCACTCGCGACAGTTTGCTGTTTCAGCCCATCCGCATCAACCAGCTCGAAATCGCCGGCCGCCTCATCAAGACGGCGACCGCCGAAACCCGCGCCAGCGAGGATGGATACGTCACCCCGGAATTGCTCGACTTCTACATTCCCATGGCCAAGGGCGGCACGCCGCTCATCATCACCGGCAACATTTACGTCAGTCCGGACGGCAAATCCGCGCCACGTCAGGTGGGCGCCGATCACGACGACAAAATCCCCGGACTGACCCGGCTGGTCGCCACGGTACATGCCTACGGCTCGAAATTTTTCGCCCAGCTCAACCATTGCGGGCGCCAGGTCGTGCCGCGCTTTGCCGGACTCAAGGAGGCCGTGTCGGCGTCCGCCAAAACCGAACTGGTTACCGGCACGCAGCCGCGCCGGCTCAGCGTGCCGGAAATCCGCAGCATCATCCACCACTATGCCGACGCCGCGGAGCGCTGCAAGCGCGCGGGTTTCGACGGTGTGCAGATACATTCCGCGAATGGCTATCTGATGAGCCAGTTCCTCACGCCCTACACCAACCGGCGCGAGGACGAATACGGCGGCACGCCGGACAAGCGCATGAATTTGCTGCGCCAGGTACTGGCGGCCATACGTGAGCGGGTGGGGCCGGATTTTCCGGTGATCATCAAAATGAACGGCTCGGACTACCTGCCGCTGCGGCCCGGCCTGGATACCGGACAGCTGGCGGATATCGCGCTTGCCATGCAGCATGCGGGCGCCGACGCGATCGAAGTGTCGGTCGGACATTACGAATCCGGCTTCCCCATGGTGCGCGGCACGTTCGGTCGCTGTCTGCGCAACATGGTGCAGGGCAGCATGGCGCATCTGCCGTTTGTCCGGCGCTGGGGCTTTCGCATTTTCTGGCCGCTCTTGGCGCTGCTGTTCAACCTGATCTGGACGCCGCAGCAGGGCTTCAACCTGCGCTACACGCGGGTGTTCAAGCGCAAGCTGTCGATACCGGTCATTTGCGTGGGCGGTTTTCTGACGCGCGACGCCATGGAAGCCGCGCTGGATGCGGGCGAATGCGACATCTGTTCGGCCGGCCGCGCCTTCATCGCCGATCCGCTGCTGTACCGCCACCTGCGCGATGGCGTGGCCGGGCCGCGCTGTGTCGACTGCAATGCCTGCGTGGGGCACCTGGGCGCGCAACCGGCCGATTGTTACCACCCGGTGGTGCGCGCGCAGAAATACGCGATGCTGGAAAAGCTGGAGTGAGGCGGCGGCCTTGCGGCCAGGCGCGCGGCGCCGCCGCCTGGGCCTCAGGCCAGGGCCGGCTGCGGTTGCCGGCGCATCGCCACCAGACACACCATGCCGGCGGCCATGACGCCGGCCGCGAGCAGCAGCGCGCCGCGGTAACTGCCGGTGGCCGCCGCGATATAGCCGGTCATGGCCGGCGCAATGATTTGCGCGGCGCCGTAACTGAGCGTGAGGCGCGCCATGGCCTTGGCCGGATTGACCGGGAAGGCGCGTCCCATGATGGATAGTGCAAGGCTCACGATGCCCACGAAGGTGCCGCCGTACAGCAAGGCCGCCAGCGCGTTGCCGAACAGCCCGGTGGCCAGCGCGGAAATCACGATGGACACGATCTGCAAGGCATAGGCCAGCAACAGGGCGGGAATCTGGCCCATGCGGCGCGACAGATGATCCCAGACAAAGCAGGACGGCGTGGCGGCCAGCCCGACCAGTATCCACACCAGGTTGCCCTGGCCGCGCAATTCCGGCAGGCGTTCCACCATCGCGACGGTGAAGGTCGCGCTCACCACGAAGCCGAAGCCGGCGCAAAAATACGCGGCGATGAATAAGGTCAGCCAGGCCTTGCCGGGCGCCGGCCGGCTGGCGCCCGGCGCACCGCCCGCGGCCGGCGCGGCATAGGCTTGCGGCGCAGGCAGCCAGAACCAGGCCGGCAGCAACAGCAATGTGCCCAGCAGCGCCAGCGCATACCACTGCTGGGCCCAGTCCAGCCGGCCTGCGAATGCCGCCGCGGCCAGCCCGGATACCGCCACGCCCAGACCGATGCCGCCGAAATGGATGCCCAATTCGGGGCGATAACCATGGCGGAACAGCCAGTTCAGCACCAGCCCGGAGCCGATCAGCAGGCCGGCCGTGCCGGTCAGCCCGGCGATGAAACGCAGCACCACCCACAGCCACAAATTGTCGGTCATGCCCATGGCGACCGTGCTCAATACCGCAACCACGAGGCCGATGCGGTAATAGCGGAATTTGCTTTGCAGGCTGCCTACCGAGGCGGCCGCAATGGCGCCCGCCATATAGCCCATGTAGTTGCAGGTGGCGAGCCAGCCGCCCGCCACTTCGGTAAGCCAGGTTTGTGCACGCATGACCGGCAGCAGGGGCGTATAGGAAAAGCGCGCGACGCCCACCGTGAGCACCAGCGCGCATATCCCGGCGGCGATGACTTGCAGCCGGCCGGGTGAGGGGGTGACGGACATGGTTTGCGTTCCGGTTAGTGATTGGGCGGTGTTCATGACGTGTGGCTTGCGGGCGGGACTTACGCCGGGATCTGGTGCAAGTTTGGTGCAAGCTTTGAGGCGGCCCGACAAGGCCATCCCGCCGCCAGCGCAAATGCATGCCCGCGGCAGGTGTCGTTAGTTGCGCCGCTCATGCCGGCGTGCTGGGCTTTGGGCGCGGCAGCGCGGCGATGAAATTGCGCGCATGACGGAACAGAAAGGTGGCGTCGCGTTCCAGCCTGGCGCGCAGCACGGCGCCCTCCCAAGCCGTCCAGAAGGCCGTGGCAAGTTCCCGCACGTCGGCATCGGCGGCGATGTCGCCGCGCGCTTGCGCGAGGCTTAGACAGTGCGCGAGGCGCGCTTCCCAGTCCGCAAACGTGGCCACCACGGCGGCGCGCAATTCGTCGCTGAGCGCGCCGACTTCCTGCCCCAGGTTGCCGGCCAGGCAACCGCGGCGAAAGTCGTGCCGCGCCATGCCGGCCGCCGCGTCGGCCACGAAGGACTCGATACGCTGTAATGGGGGCAGGTCGCTGTGCTCGAAATGACGCGCCAGCTTGCGCCCGAAATAGTCGCCATAAGCGTGGATAACTTCACGCAGGAAAGCGTCCTTGCTACCGAAATAATGGTAGAAGGATCCTTTCGGAACCCCGACCTGCTTAAGCACCTGGTCTATGCCGGTTGCCGTGACGCCTTGTTCGGTCAACAAGGCCACGCCGGCGCGTACTACGGCCGTGCGCGTTTCGGCCGGCGCGCTGGACCCTTTAGGCGGCCGGCCGCGGCGCCGTAAAGTGCTTGGGGCAGATGGTGTCGTGTCCATGGATGAATATTAGACCGGTTGTCTAATTATTGTCAAGCGCGAGGTGCGCCGCCGCGCTTTGGCCGCTGTTGCGGCCTGCGCGTGGCGCGGAGAATACAGGGAATGAATGTCGTCGTATTTGGGGCAAGCGGCGCGACCGGCCGCGAGCTGGTCAAACAGGCTTTGGCGGCCGGCCACAGGGTTACGGCTTTCGTGCGCGATGCGGCGCAGCTGCCGCAGCGCCCGGGGCTGCGCGTACTGGCCGGCAGCACCGCCGATGCCAAAGCCGTGGGCCGTGCGCTGGCCGGGCAGGACGCCGTGCTGTCGGCATTGGGCGGGCGCCCCTGGCGCCGCCGCGAAAACGTCTGTTCCAGCGCCCTGCGCAGCATTCTGCCGGCCATGCAGCGGCACGGCGTGCAGCGCATCGTGGCAATTTCCACTTTCGGCGCCGGCAATTCGCGCGCCCAGCTGAGCTTGCCGGCGCGCCTCCTGGTATTCGGCCTGCTGCTGGGCAGCGAGGTGCAGGACAAGGAAGCCATGGAGGCGCAGCTCGCCGCGAGCGGCACCGACTGGACCGTGGTGCGCGTGGGCCGCCTTACCGACGAACCCGCGCGCGGCAACTGGCGTGCCGCCGACGACGGGTCGATACGCGGCAAAGGCTGCATAGGCCGTGCCGACGTGGCAGCGTTCATGCTCGGCCAGCTCGATAGCGGCGAGTGGTCCAAGCGGCGGCCGGTATTGATGTACTGAGCCACCGCACCCGGTGCCGCAGAACCCGCGCCGGCAGCAATTCCATCCACTTTTCCCGACTTGAGGCATTCGATCCTCGGTCGCCTGCGAACGCCCGTCGGCAGGCTCAGGGCGAACGGGGAGCGAAATTCCCAGCCGATTCCGCACACCATGTCCGGCCGGCGCTGGCGGCGTCATTCAGCCATTTGCGCCGCCTTCCAGCGCCAGTGCCATGCGCACCAGGTGCGACAGCGATTCGGCCTGCATTTTTTCCATCACGTGGGCGCGGTGCAGTTCCACCGTGCGCGTGGATAGGCCCAGTTCGTCGGCAATCTGTTTGTTCAGGCGGCCGGCCACGATGAGGGCCATGACCTCGCGCTCGCGCGGGGTAAGTTCCGCCTGCCGCGCGGCCATGCGGCGCATTTCGGCGGCTTCGTCGCGGTCGCGCGCGTCGCGCGCGATGGCGGCCTGGATGCGGTCCAGCATTTCCTGGTCGTTGAACGGCTTTTCTATGAAATCCAGCGCGCCGGCGCGCATGGCGCGCACCGCCATGGGTACGTCGCCGTGGCCGGTCATGAAAATGATGGGCAGTTCGATGCCGTCGCGTTTGAGCTTTTCCTGCAGGTCCAGGCCGCTCATGCCGGGCATGCGCACGTCCAGCACCGCGCAGGACGCCCCGCCGGGCCGGTAGCGCTGCAGAAAGTCGTAGGCCGAGGCATAGCTCGCGGCCACCAGTCCCACCGAACGCACCAGGAGGGCCAGCGCTTCGCGCACGTCGGCTTCATCATCGACGATATGTACCGTGCCTTCAGGCTGCATCGCGCACTCCGGCTGCGGCCGCGGGCAGGGACAAATGGAACAACGCGCCCGGGCCGTCCGGTTGTTCCAGCCACAGGCGCGCGCCGTGCGCTTCGGCAATGGAGCGGCTGATGGCCAGTCCTATGCCCATGCCCGAGGGTTTGGTCGTGAAAAACGCTTCGAATATCTGTTCCGCGCGCTCGGCCTCTATGCCGCCGGCGTGGTCGCGCACCGACACGCGCGCCCCGCCGTCCGCCTCGAGCGCCGTGGATAGTTCCAGCACGCGTCGGCACTCGGCACAGGAATTCGTGGCGTCCATGGCATTTTTGACCAGATTCACGATGATTTGCTGAATCTGTATCGCATCCACGCGGACTTGGGGCAAGCCCGGCTGCAGCTTTTCGACCAGCGCGATGCCGTACTGGCGCGCTTCCTGGCGCACCAGTGCCAGCACTTCGCCGACCAGGTCGTTGAGGTCGGCCAACTGTGTCTGCACGCCTTCGCGCGCCAGGAAGCGGCGCAGGCGGCGAATGATTTCCCCCGCGCGCTCGGCCTGCACGGCCACCCGTTCGAGCGCGTGGCGCAAATCGTCGGGCGGATTCGGCTGTTGCGCGAGCAGGCGCTGGCTGGCGCGCGCATAGGTGTGGATGGCGGTGAGCGGCTGGTTGATTTCGTGCGCGATCGCGGTGGCCATTTCGCCCAGTGCCGACACGCGCCCGACGTGGGCAAGCTGCTGCAGGTGGCGGCGCGACTGTTCTTCGGCGTGCTTGCGCTCGGTCACGTCGCGTCCGGCCGCCACCACGCTTTCCAGGCTGCCGTCGGCACGCGTCATGGCGCGCGCCGACCAGGCGATGCTGCGCCAGCCCAGGCGCGTGGCGACGCGCTCCTCGTACACGCCGCGGTGCGGCGCACGCGCCAGTTCCTGCCAGGCGCGGGCGAAATTGGCGGCATCTTCGGGCGCGCAGTCGGGGCGGAAATTGCTGCCCAGCAATTGCGCCTCGCGCCTGTCGAACAGTTCGCAAAACGAGGGGCTCACGAACAGGTAGCGCCGGTCGGCGTCGTACTTGACCACCAGGTCGGTCTGATTTTCGACCAGCAGGCGATACTTTTCCTCGCTCGCGCGCAGGATGTCCTCGGCGCGCTTGCGGCGCAGTTCCACGCCCGCGCGCGACACGAAAATCTGGAACAGCGGGCTCGCCATGACTTCTTCGTTGAGCGGCCCTTCGCTCAGAAACACGACATGCCCGATCACCTGTTCTTCATTGCTGTCGAATATCGGCACGCCCAGATAGCCGCGCACGGGCAGGCCGCGCGCCCCCGCGAACAGTTCGGTCAGACGGTCCGGCACGCAGAACACCTTGCCGTCCTGCACGACTTTTTCGCACGGCGACCCTTCCAGGTTGAATTCGAAATTGGGCGTGAAATCGGCGCCGTTCCAGTGCGCCAGCGTGCGTACGCGGGTGGTCGGAAAATCCGTGCATTCGGCGATGAATGCCATGCGGAAATCGAATGCCAGCGCCAGATTGCGCATGAGCGAACGGAAAAATTCCTTGCCCGTGAGCGGTGCCGTGACGCGCGCTACCCAGCGCAGCATTTCGTCCGTCTGGCGCCTCTGGGTGATGTCGGTCACCACCGCAAAACTGCCGCGGAAACGCCGCTCTGCATCGAACAGCGGACACGGCGACACCGATATGGACACCACCCGGCCGTCCTTGCGGCGCATGTCGATTTCGTAGGGGTCGTGCGCGCCGCCGCGCCGGCGCAACTGCTGTTCGTCCCAGATGCCGCGGCAATTGGGGTCGATCAGGTCGGCCAGCAACAGGCCGCACAATTCTTCGTGCGCATAGCCCAGCATGCGGCAGAAGGCCTGGTTGGCGTAGGCCACGCGGCCATTCGCGTCCAGGCTGGCGAGGCCTTCGTTCATGGCTTCGACCAGCGCGCGATAGGGGTCCAGCCCGTTCGATTGCTCGCGTTTCGCACCGGCCCGGCGCAACCAGGCCAGCGCGAAAAACCCCAGCGCAAACACACCGGCCAGCGCCGGCAGCCAGTCCGGCAGGAACAGGTGGACAGCCGTCAGCGTGGCGCAGGCGGCCAGCCCCAGCGCGACGGGCGCCGGCCAATCGGGCGCGGGTCGCGCCTGGGCGAGGGGAGGGTACATGTGGTCCTGTTTGTTCGATTTGCGCAAGCCTGCGGCGCCTGCCGGCACGCCCGGGGCTTGCCGCCGCGGCATGCCTGCGGGCGGC
>JAEUNN010000412.1 GCA_016791085.1 Rhodocyclaceae bacterium
GCCGCGGTAGGAATCGACCAGGAAAGCGATCTGGGTGAAGGTGAAAAACGATATGCCCAGCGGCAGCACCAATTGCAGCAGCGCGATCTGGCTGCCTGTGAGCGCATTCACGCTGCCGATGAAAAAATCCGCGTACTTGTAATACGCCAGCAGCGCCAGGTCGAGCACGACCGCAAGCGTCAATAGACGCTTGCCCGAGGGCTGCAAAGCCCTTTCGGCGATGGCGCGTCCGAACAGGTAATTTCCGAGGATGGACAGCATGAGCAGCGCGACATAGCGCGCATCCCACCAGCCGTAAAAGACTATCGACGCAAACGCCAGCCAGCCGGCCCCCCAGGCCTTTCCCAGGCGGCCCAGCAGAAAGAAACCGATCAGGCAGATTGGCAGATACGCCAGCAGAAACTCGTATGAATTGAATAACATGCGGAAGACGGGCGGTAGACGGCGCGCGCGCGGCCGGGCGGCTGGACGCGATCCTGTTTTGGGCGCGGATTATAACAACGCGTGCGCGCCGCCGCTGTGGCAGGTGCCACTGATGACATGCCGAAGGAGGAGCCCCGCATGCCCGGTGACAGCACACGGCTTAGAGGCGCCTTGCGCGACGTGGCAGCGGAAGCGCCCTACAGGCGATGCGGCAATCCGGCACCGAACGCCTGTGCGGCAGCACCGCGCGCAGTGAACGGACATCCGGCCGGCCATACGCGCGGCACAAGCCGGCTGGCGTTGTCGCCGTCCATGCGCGCGCAGCAATCGCGCCGGGCCGCCTTGCGACGTGGCGGGCGCACACCAGGCCCGGTCTCCAGGCCGGCGTGCCCGCCCTGCCCGGGACGCCGATTCGGGCGCCGCGCCGAAGTACGGGAACTTGGGCGGCCGTGGCCGCCACCCTCATTCGCCCGCGTAAAACGCCTGGTGTTCGTTGTAGTCGGACAATATGCGGGCGATCTGGCCGTTGCGCGGATGTGCCATGACCGCAAGCACCGGCTCGAAGGTGCAGCCCTCCGCGCCGAGGTTGACTTGTTCGCCATGGTTCACGAGCAAAGCGCCGGGCAGGCTGGGCATGCTGCCGGCAATGCGGACATTCAGAAAACTGGCCACTTCCATGGACAGCGGGCTTACGCTGTCGGAGGTTTCGAAGCGCAATTTATCGGCCAGCGGCAGGCCGGCCGGATTCATGGTCGATCCGGTGCGCCGCACCGTGACCCGGGGTAACTGATCTTCCAATTTACCCGCGGCCGGGAGGATGGCGTACAGATCGTAATCGCCATGCACGTAACGCGGCACCAGCAGGCCGCATTCCACCCACGCCACGCAGCCGTAATGGCGGTGATTGCGATCGGTCTGCAGGATGTAGGGCGAATTGCAGGGAAATTGCCGGTCATCGGGAAATCCGGCCGGCGGAAGCGTAATGAGGTGCTCGCTTTTCGCCCAGTAGCTGCGCGCATCGCCCAGCCGGTCGGCCGGAAAGGCAAGCGGCTGCAACAAGGGCGAACAAACCAGTCCGGCCAGACGATAGCGGCCAAGGTCCAGTTTGGCCGTTTTGGCTTTCATGTCGGCGCGCTTGCCGGAATAGCCGTCCCGGCCCATCCAGCCGATTGAAGCGCTGCCCGTCCTGCGCACCAGTATGTGGCAATCGTAGGTGCGCGCAGCCTCGACGAATATGGGGAAGTGGCGCGGATGCACGTACTCGGCAAATGCTGGGTTCAATTTTGTTCCCCTGGTCTGAGTGCCTTGCGGAGCGGCAGGCCGGCCGCATCGGCATGGCGGAATTGCGGCCCGCGGCCGCGATGCGCGTCCATCGACATTGTGTGGGTCGACAGTAGCCGCCGCAATATCGAGCATTTCGTGCAGCGGCAGAAATCCTCAGGCGCACGCGCGGCACTGTTTTGGCGATCGTGGCGCGGCCGGCGGTTTGAGGACGCCAGCGCGGAATTTGTGGCGCAGGCGCGAATCGGAGTTCATGATGGAAATTTTGGCAAGCCCGGAGTAGGCCCATGCCCGTTTTCGCCGCGCCCAGGTTATTGCTGCTCGCCGCGCTGCTGCTGTGCGGAGCCGGCGCAAGCGCCGGCAACGCGCTCGGCGGCGGCGAAGAACGCGACATACGCGCCGTCGTGGAAGCGCAGCTCGCAGCATTCGCCGCCGATGACGGCGCGCGCGCCTTCAGCTTTGCGAGCCCGTCGCTACAGGCCCGCTTCCGCACGCCCGAGCGTTTCCTGGACATGGTGCGCAGCGCCTACAAGGTCGTGTACCGTCCGGCATCGACCATTTTTTTGCCTGTGATCGTCGAGGGCGAAGTGGTGCTGCAGCGCGTGCTCATGACCGATAGCGCGGGCGACCCCTGGCTCGCCCTCTACGAAATGGAGCGCCAGACCGACGGCAGTTGGCGCATCGCCGCATGCACGATAGGGCGGCGCGCGGTGCGCTCGGTGTGAGGCGGGCAGCCAGGCACGCCGCCGCCGCCAAACCGGCGCCCACGCGGGCGCCGCGCCCGCAGGCGCGCGTGGCCGGTTGCGCGGCGCGATGCGCCCGGCTGCACTGTCGCGCAGGCTAGCGCCGCCGCGCCGACACACCGGAGGATGCCCGTGACAGCGCGCTTCGAAGCCGCCGACCGCTTTTTCAGCCGTCATACCAAGGCTCAGGTCCTGGCTGCGTCGGCGTGTGCGGTATTCCTGGTCGGCAGCATCGACGCCCTCACCGGCTACGAGTTGTCGTTTTCATTTTTCTACCTGGGACCGGTTGCCGTGGCGGCCTGGTACGCCGGTCGGCGTGCGGCCGTGTTCGTATCCATCCTCTCCTGCGCCATGTGGTATTTCGCAGACCTGTATGCCGAGCATCCGTATTCGCATCCGGCCATTCCGATCTGGAACGCCCAGATTCGCCTGGGGTTTTTCCTGTGCACCGGCTTGCTGCTGGCGGCATTGCGGGACAGCTATCTGATCCAGCGCTCGCTCGCGCAAACCGATGCACTGACGGGGCTATTCACGCGGCGGGTGTTCGAGGACCGGCTGGCGCACGACATCGCCCTCGCCAAGCGCCGCAAAACCGCGCTTACGCTGGCCTATGTGGACGTGGATAACTTCAAGCAGGTGAACGACAGCTACGGCCATGCCGAAGGCGATCGCGTGCTGAGCATGATAGCCCGCACCTTGAGCGCATCGCTGCGCGACGCGGATACCGCGGCCCGCCTGGGTGGCGATGAATTCGCGCTGCTGCTGCCGGATACCGACGCTGCCGGCGCAGAAATGGTGCTCGAGCGTATGCGCGAGGAATTGCAGAAGAAATTCGGACAGATCGGCCACGCGGTAAGCTGCAGCATAGGCGCCGTGACCATAATCGACGCGACGGCGCTGGACGGCGCGAGCGCCGCGGTACAGGCCGCCGACGCGCTCATGTACGAAGTCAAGCGCCAAGGCAAGGCAGCCGTCGCCTACCGCGTTCTGTCCTGACCCGCGAAGTGTGGCGGGCGGGCGCTGCGGCAGCCCGCCCTGCCGCCCGGCGCGGCGCAGATCGCGCGCCGTGCTAGCGGCTGATCGGCTTGTAGCGTATGCGTTTGGGGCGCGCGCCTTCTTCGCCCAGGCGCTTTTTCTTGTCGGCTTCGTACTCCTGGTAATTGCCCGCGAAAAAGCTCCATTGCGAATTGCCTTCGCAAGCCAGGATATGGGTGGCGATGCGGTCGAGGAACCAGCGGTCGTGCGATATCACCATCACGCAGCCGGCAAATTCGAGCAGCGCGTCTTCCAGCGCGCGCAGGGTTTCCACGTCCAGGTCGTTGGACGGCTCGTCCAGCAGCAGCACGTTGCCGCCGGCAATCAGGGTTTTGGCCAGATGCAAACGCCCGCGCTCGCCGCCGGACAGCGAACCGACGATTTTCTGCTGGTCGCCACCCTTGAAATTGAAGCGCCCGATATAGGCGCGCGAGGGCGTCTGGTAGCGGCCCACGGTAAGGATGTCCGCGCCGTCGGAAATTTCCTCGAACACGGTCTTGGTGCCGCCCAGCGCGTCGCGCGACTGATCCACGTGGGCGATTTTGACCGTGGGGCCGACCACGACTTCGCCCGCATCCGGCTTTTCCTTGCCGACTATCATGCGGAACAGCGTGGATTTGCCGGCCCCGTTGGGGCCTATGATGCCCACGATGGCACCGGCCGGCACGCTGAAACTCAGTTTGTCGATAAGCAGGCGCTCGCCGAATGCCTTGCTCACGTCCTTGAATTCGATCACCTTGTCGCCCAGGCGCTCGGCCACCGGAATGAAAATTTCCTGGGTTTCGTTGCGCTTCTGGTATTCGTCCGACGCCAGTTCGTTGAAGCGCGCCAGACGCGCCTTGCTCTTGGCCTGGCGCGCCTTGGGGTTGCTGCGCACCCATTCGAGTTCCTGCTTCATGGTTTTGATGCGCGCGCTTTCCTGTTTGGCTTCGGTTTCCAGGCGCTGTTCTTTCTGTTCCAGCCAGGACGAATAGTTGCCCTTCCAGGGGATGCCGTAGCCGCGGTCCAGTTCCAGTATCCATTCGGCCGCGTTGTCGAGGAAATAGCGGTCGTGCGTAACCGCCACGACGGTGCCCGGGAAGCGCGTGAGGAACTGTTCCAGCCACTCCACCGATTCGGCGTCGAGGTGGTTGGTAGGCTCGTCCAGCAACAGCATGTCGGGCTTGGACAGCAACAGGCGGCACAGCGCGACGCGGCGTTTTTCGCCGCCCGACAGATGCGAAATTTTGGCGTCCCAGGGCGGCAGGCCCAGCGCGTCGGCGGCGATTTCGAGCTGCAGTTCCACGTTCTGGCCGGCCGCGGCGATGATGGCTTCGTATTTGGCCTGCTGTTCCGCGAGCTTGTCGAAATCCGCATCGGGCTCGGCGTAGGCGGCGTACACCAATTCCAGCTTCTGTTTGGCTTCGAGCAGTTCGCCCAGGCCGCCCTCCACGGCTTCGCGCACGCTCTGGCCGGGTTCGAGCTGCGGCTCCTGCGGCAGATAGCCTATGCTGATGCCGGGCATGGGCGTGGCTTCGCCCTCGATGTCGCGGTCCACGCCGGCCATGATTTTGAGCAGTGTGGATTTGCCGGAACCATTCAAACCCAGCACGCCGATTTTCGCGCCCGGGAAAAACGACAGGGAAATGTCCTTCAAAATCTGGCGCTTGGGCGGCACTATCTTGCCCACGCGTATCATCGTGAAAACGTATTGAGCCATCTGGGTTCCGGTGTGGGGGCGGCGCGGCGCGCGCCGGAGGATATTCGGAGAGGTTTGCGAGGGCGGATTTTAACCTAGCTCAAGTCGCTCGATGCGCCGAGGGGGCTGATCGCAGCAGGCCGGAGATGCGCGTACTGTCTGGGCGCAATATTCGCGCTTGCGCCTGCGTCGTGACATCTTCGCACCATGATGCGAAGATGCATCATGCGTACAACCATAGACCTGCCTGCCGATCTGCACCGCGCCGTAACATCCATCGCCGCGCACACGGGGCGCAGCATGGACCAGACCGTGGCCGAGCTGATACGACGCGGACTGTCGCCGTCCGCGGACATGGACTCAACGACCTTGGCCCATCCGCTGCGCAGGGACGCAACGACCGGCTTGCCCCTGATCCGGTCGCCACGGCCCGTGACGTCCGAGGACGTGCGCGCTCTCAACGACGAGTAATGACCACCATTTCGTTCTGGCCAGATCCGGTTGTGCACCTTCTGGACGGAAATGTGTTGTACGCGCTGATAGACCAGGCACATGTACATCACGCGGCGGCCCAACAATGGTTCGCGGATCAAGCCCGTGCATTTGCAACTTGTCCGATTACCCAGGGTAGTTTGCTGCGGCTGGCAATGCGTTCGGGCGGTTGCCGTATTGGACAGGCGCTCGCCGTGCTCGAAGCAGTCACTGCGCATCCGAAACATTGCTTCTGGCCGGATGAATTGCCCTACCAGGCCGTTCGCTGGCAGGGAGTGACGGTCCACCGCCAGCTGACCGGTGCCTACCTGGCGGCACTGGCGCCGCACCACAACGGCAAATTGGCCAGTTTCGACGCCGGCCTGGCCGCCTTGCACCCGGATGTGGGCGTGGCCTTGTCCGCTCGCGCCTGACTTAGGCCGGAATCAGCCATCCACACGACTGCCGCCGCCAAGTCCAATACCTGTCGCGATCCTTCGCGACCATCAGGGTTTGCCCGGCCGCACCGTTTCGAAGCCCATATGCGCCACGCCCGCGCCGCGCGCGGCGGACAGGATGTCCGCGATGCGCTGATAGCGCGTGTCACGGTCGGCCGCCAGCCGCAGTTCCGGCTGCGGCTTGGCCGCGGCGATGGCGGATAGCCGCGCCGGCAATTCGTCGTCGGCCATGGGCGCGTCGTTCCAGTACAGTTTGCCGTCATGGTCCAGCGCCAGGCGCACCGCGTCCGGCTTGGGTTCCAGCGCCGCGGCGCGGGCCTGCGGCACATCCACGCGCAGCGCCTGCGCCATGAGCGGGGCGGTCACGATGAATATCACGACCAGCACGAGCATCACGTCGACGAGCGGCGTCATGTTGATTTCCGCCATGGGCCGGCGGCCCGGCGCTTCCAGTCCGCCCATGCTCATGCCGCGCTCCCG
>JAEUNN010000437.1 GCA_016791085.1 Rhodocyclaceae bacterium
TACATGGCCGCCCTGCGCGGCGTGGATGGCCTGGCGGTACAGGTCGCGTTTACCGATTTTGCCGGCGACACCATCGCCGACAACGGCCGCTCGCACTTTTCCGAGGCGCAAAAAACCTGGCTCAAGGAACGCCTGGCAAGCGGCAAGGCCGGCGCCGCGGTATTCGAGTCGCAAGGCCGCCTGGAACTCATGGCGGTGGAACTTATCATTTACCCGCGCACCAGCGCGCCCGAAGGCGCGGTCGCCTACAAGCTCGACCTGGCCGACCTGGGCGCCGCCAGCGACGCGCAGGTGGTGATAGGCGAAGCGTCGGCCGTGCCGCCATTACGCGTGGCGGTGCCGGCGCCGGAACCGTTCCGCGGCCTCGACCTGGCCGTGGAACTTAAACCCGAGCGCGCCGCCCGGCCATTGGGCGCCGGCACCGTGGCGGCGATTTATGGCACCGCCTGCCTCCTGCTGTCCGCCCTGCTCTACCTGTTCGCACGCAAACTCGGGCGCTATCTGACGGAAGATTTGCGCGAACTGGAAAGCTTTGCCGCACAGGTCATGCGCGAAGGGTTCAGCACGCGCCGCCTGAAGCTGGACCGTCCCGGCGAGACGGCCGCCGTGGCGGCGGCCATCAACCTCATGCTGGACCGCCTGAACGAACAGCACGGCCAGTTGCAGCGCGAATCCGAAGAGCGCTTCCGGCTCATCGTGGAAAGCGTGCGCGACTATGCGATTTACATGCTCGACCCGCAGGGCATCGTGGTGAGCTGGAATCGCGGCGCCGAGCGCATCAAGGGCTATGCCGCGGATGAAGTGCTGGGGCGGCATTTTTCCCTGTTTTACACGGCCGAGGATATCGCCGCGGGCCTGCCCGAACGCCACCTGGCACGCGCGGCCTATGCCGGCCGCTGCGAGGAAGAGTGCTGGCACGTGCGGCGCGACGGCATGCGCATCCTGGTGTCGGCGGTCATTACTTCGCTGCGCGACCGCGGCGGGCGCCTGGTCGGATTTGCCAAGGTGACGCGCGACGTGACCGAGCGGCGGCGCGCCGAAGCCGCCCTGCGCGACAGCGAAACGCATTTGCGCACCGTGCTCGACTCGGTGGTCGATGCGATCATCGTGATCGACATGTCCGGCAACATAGAGTCGGCCAACGCGACCACCGAAACCCTGTTCGGTTACAAGCCCGAAGAGCTGCTGGGGCGCAAGGTGAACGTGCTCATGGGGGTGCAGTACGCCGGACGCCATGACGAGTTCCTGCGCAATTACCTGAGCACCGGCCAGCGCCGCATCATAGGTATGGCGCGCGACGTGAGCGCGCGGCGCAAGGATGGAACGGAATTTCCCATCGAACTGTCGGTGGGCGAACTGCGCCTTGCCGGCACGCGCAAATTCATCGGCATCGTGCGCGACATTACCGACCGCAAGCGCGCCGAGCAGGAGTTGCGCCAGCACCGCGACCACCTGCGCGATCTGGTGGACGAACGCACGCGCGAACTATTGCGCGCCAAGGACGCGGCCGAACGGGCGGACCGCGCCAAATCGGAATTTCTGGCCAATATGTCGCACGAATTGCGCACGCCCATGCACGCCATCCTGGCGTTTGCCGGCCTGGGCGTGCAAAAAAGCCAGACCACGGGAACTTCACCGGAAAAGCTGCAGCAGTATTTCGAGCGCATACGCGACAGCGGCAAACGCCTCATGCTGCTGCTCGACGACCTGCTCGACCTGTCCAAGCTGGAAGCCGGGCACATGCAGTTTTTCATCCAGGCCGGCGCGATACGTCCGCTCATAGACGAAATTTATGCCGAACTTGCGCCGGTGCTGCGCGAGCGCCGCCAGCGCGTGCTGGTCGAAGGCGATGCCGGCCGCCTGCCGGTTTGCATAGACTATGCGCGTACCGGGCAGGTGTTGCGCAACCTGCTCGGCAACGCCAGCAAGTTCGCCCCGGCCGAAAGTCTTATCGCGATCACTTATCAGACCAGCGGCGACGAACTGGAAATTTGCGTGTCGGACGAGGGTATAGGCATACCGCCCGACGAGCTCGAAGTGATATTCGACAAATTCGTGCAGAGCAGCAAAACGCGCAGCGGCGCCGGCGGCACCGGCCTGGGACTGGCCATCTGCAAACAGATCGTCGAAGCCCAGGGGGGCCGCATCTGGGCTGCCAACAACCCCGAACGCGGCGCCCGCATCTGTTTTACGCTGCGCCTGGCCGGCGCATCCGCGGCGGTTTCCACCGACGCGCCGGCAACCAGCGGATCGGGCGACAGCGCGTGAGCGCGCGCCGCATCGATTTCGCGCAGGCGCTGGCGCAGGCCTTGGCGCGCGCACGTGCGAGCGGCGCGCTCCACGGCATACAGACCGAAACGTTCACGGTCCATGATGGCGGTATGGACTTCCAGGTGCGCTGGCTATCCACGCTGGCCCAGAAAGACCGCGCCGCGGCCGCGCTGGGGGCGCCGCGGCGGGAAAATTTCAATCCTTTCCTGCCGCCCGAAACTGCGCTCGTGGTGGCCGATCTGTCGGCCACGCATCTGGTACTGCTGAACAAATTTCCGGTCATCGAAGGGCACGTGCTCATCGTGACGCGCACTTTCGTGGACCAGCAAGCCGTGCTCGACGGCGCCGATTTCGCCGCGCTGGCGGACATCATGGAACAGCTGCCGGGCCTGGGCTTCTATAACGGCGGGCGCCTGGCGGGGGCCAGCCAGGCCCACAAACACCTGCAGTTCGTACCGCTGTGCGCGCCGCCGCTCGCGGCAATATTGCCGCAGGACGCGCCGCCGCTCGCCGCCCTCAGTTTGCCGCAACTACCGTTCCGCCATGGCTGGGTGCGGCTGCCGCCGGCACTGCCGGCGCAGCTTGCCGGCCACCTGCTGACCGCCGCGCAACTTGCGCTTGCGCATTGCGACCTGGAGCCGCATGCGGGAATGTTGCGCCCCTGCAATCTGCTCGCGACGCGCGAATGGCTCATGGTGGTAGCGCGCCGGCGCGAATATTTCGAGCACGCCGGCACGCGCGTGGCGGTTAATGCCCTGGGCTTCGCGGGCTCGCTATTCGCGCGGCAGCGCGCGGAAATGGACGTGGTGCGCGAGGTCGGACCGTTCGCCGTCCTGCGCGCGGTCGCCGAGCCGGCCTGACACGGCCCGGGCCGCACCGGCGCACGCGGCCGTGCAAGCGCAAACACGGCGCGGCCCATCTGGCTATACTTTCGTGTATCAACTGGCCACGAAGGGATAGTCAAATGCACATCGGGAAATTTTCGTTCGCACTGCTAATGCTGCTCGCCGGCTCCGCCCAGGCTGCCGAACTGACCGGCACGCTCAAAAGAGTCAAGGATTCCGGGGCCATCACGCTGGGGCATCGCGAATCGTCGATTCCGTTCTCGTATTACGACGACAAGCAACAGGTGATAGGCTATTCGCACGAACTCATGCTGAAAGCCGTCGAGGCCGTGAAGCAGGAACTCGGGCTCGCCAAACTCGATGTGCGCCTGAATCCGGTTACCTCGCAAAACCGCATCCCGCTGGTGCAGAACGGCACCATCGATATCGAATGCGGCTCCACGACGAACAATACCGAACGCCAGAAGCAGGTCAGCTTTTCCAACACCATATTTATCGTCGGCACGCGCCTCCTGACCAAGAAGGAATCCGGCGTCAAGGATTTTCCCGACCTTGCCGGCAAGAACGTGGTGACTACGGCGGGCACCACCTCGGAGCGCCTGCTACGCAAAATGAACGAAGACAAGAAAATGGGCATGAACATCATTAGCGCCAAGGACCACGGCGAATCCTTCCTGACGCTGGAAACCGGCCGCGCCGTGGCGTTCATGATGGACGACGCCCTGTTGTACGGCGAAATGGCCAAAGCCAAGCGCCCCGGCGACTGGGCCGTGGTCGGCACCGCGCAATCGTTCGAGGCCTATGGCTGCATGCTGCGCAAGGACGACGCGCCGTTCAAGAAGGTGGTCGATGCTGCGATCGCCAAGGCCATGACTACGGGCGAGGCCGAAAAGATCTACGCCAAGTGGTTCATGAACCCGGTGCCGCCCAAGGGCTATAACCTGAATTTCCCGCTGTCGGACTCCATGAAGGGCCTCTACAAGGCCCCGACCGACAAAGCTTACGACTAAGCAACCGCGGCACCGCGCCTCGGCGCGGTGCCGCACTATCCGGCCTGCTGCGCGGATGGCGCGGCGCCCGGCCGCACGGAGCCCACGCATGAATTACAACTGGAACTGGGGCGTATTCCTGCAGGAGGCGCCCTCCGGCGCGGACACTTATCTGGGCTGGCTGCTCACCGGCCTCAAGTGGACGCTGCTGCTGTCCCTGTCGGCCTGGGCCGTGGCACTTGCGGTCGGCGGGATAGTCGGCGTGCTGCGTACCGCACCGGGCCGCGCGCTAAGCCTGGCCGCGGCGAGCTATGTCGAGGTGTTCCGCAACATACCGCTGTTGGTGCAGTTGTTCATCTGGTATTTCGTGCTGCCCGAACTGCTGCCGGTAAAAATGGGCGATGCGTTCAAACAGATGAACCCGCTGGCCCAGCAATTCATCGCGGCCTGGCTGTGCCTGGGCTTATTCACGGCCGCGCGCGTGGCCGAACAGGTACGCGCAGGCATACAGTCCTTGCCGCCAGGGCAGAAAAATGCCGGCCTCGCGCTGGGATTCACGCTGCCGCAAACTTACCGCTACGTGCTGCTGCCGATGGCCGTACGCATCGTGGTGCCGCCGCTCACTTCAGAATTTTTGAACATATTCAAAAATTCCGCGGTTGCCACCACCATAGGTCTGATCGAACTGTCGCGCCAGGCGCAGCAACTGGTCGATTACACGGCCCAGCCCTTCGAGGCCTTCATCGCCGTCACGGCACTCTATCTGATGCTCAACGTGACCATCATGAGCATCATGCGCAAAGTCGAACGAATGTTGCGCGTGCCGGGTTTCATCGTCGCCGGGAAGTGAGGGCCGATCATGTACGAATACGACTGGAGCAGCATACCCGGGGCGCTGCCCATACTTTGGGACGGCATGAAAATCACGTTCGCGGTTACCGTGGCCGCGATCGTCGTGGGCATAGTCTGGGGCACGCTATTGGCGGTGGCGCGGCTATCCAGCCACGGCCCCATCGCCTGGCTCGCGGCCGGCTATGTGAACCTGTTCCGCTCCGTGCCGCTCGTGATGGTGATACTGTGGTTTTACCTGATCGTGCCGCAACTATTGCGCGCGGTGTTCGGCGACGCCATCCAGGACATACGGCTCGCCTCGGCGGTAACGGCTTTCTGTCTGTTCGAAGCCGCCTATTATTCGGAAATCGTGCGCGCCGGCATACAAAGCGTGTCGCGCGGACAAATATCCGCGGCGCTCGCACTGGGCTTCACTTACGGCCAGGCCATGCGGCTCATCATACTGCCGCAGGCGCTGCGCAACATGTTGCCGCTGCTGCTTACGCAGGCCATCATCCTGTTTCAGGACACATCGCTCGTATATGTAATCGGGCTGGCGGATTTTTTCGGTGCGTCCTACAAGGTAGGCGACCGCGACGGGCGACTGGTGGAACTATTGCTGTTTGCAGGGCTGGTGTATTTCGTGCTCTGTTTTGCGGCATCCATGCTGGTCAAATTTTTGCGGCGCCGCGTCGCGGTATGAACCGCAGGGACGTCAACATTCTATCGGGGTGCCGGCGATGAGCATGATCGAATTTCAGGACGTATCGAAGTGGTACGGCAGTTTTCAGGTTCTGACCGACTGCACCACCAAGGTCGACAAGGGCGAAGTGGTGGTTGTATGCGGCCCGTCGGGCTCGGGCAAAAGCACGCTCATCAAGTGCGTGAATGCGCTCGAACCGTTCCAGAAGGGCAGCATCATGGTGGACGGCACCTCGGTGGGCGACCCGAAAACCCGGCTGCCCAAACTGCGTGCGCGCGTGGGCATGGTGTTCCAGCATTTCGAGTTGTTCCCGCACCTCACCATCACGCAGAACCTCGCCATCGCGCAAATGAAGGTGTTGGGCCGCGGCCGCGAAGAGTCCGAATCGAAAGGGCTCAAGTTGCTGGACCGCGTGGGACTCAAGGCGCATGCGTCCAAATTTCCCGGGCAGTTGTCGGGCGGCCAGCAGCAGCGCGTGGCCATCGCGCGGGCACTGGCCATGGACCCGATCTGCATGCTGTTCGACGAGCCCACCTCGGCGCTGGACCCGGAAATGATCAATGAAGTGCTGGACGTGATGGTGGAACTGGCCAACGAAGGCATGACCATGATGTGCGTGACGCACGAAATGGGTTTCGCACGCAAGGTGGCCAACCGCGTCATATTCATGGACCAGGGCCGCATCGTCGAGGACGCGAACAAACAGGAATTTTTCGGCACCCCG
>JAEUNN010000469.1 GCA_016791085.1 Rhodocyclaceae bacterium
AAGTTCCGGCGACGCGCCACCCACGGCGAGCTGCATGATTTCTTCGCAACGCCTGAGCGCCAGCGCGCGCGCGCAATCGGCCAGCGCGGCGGCTTCGGCCAGTTTCGCCTGGATGGCCGGAAAATCCGCCAGCGCGCGGCCCGAATACGAAGCCAGGCGCGAACGGTTTTCGTCCGTGAATAGTTTGAGCATGCCTTCCGCCAGCCCTATCGGCACACCGGCCACGACGTAGCCGAAAGTAGCCAGCAAAGGAATGCGGTACAGCGGACCGGGATTGAGCGCCGCGCCCGGCGTGGGCCCGCCCTGGGTATCGGCCAGCGCGAGCGTACGGTGCTCGGGCACCCATTTGTCGCGCACGATCACCTCGTCCGAACGCGTGCCGGCCAGACCCACCACCTGCCAGGTATCGCGAACTTCGTAATCTTCGCGCGGCAACAGATAGAGGCGATATTCGCCGTGCTTTTCGCCCAGGGGTGCGTCCTCGTCATCGACGGCCACCGCGCCCAGCATGATCCAGCCGCAGCTTTCGACGCCGCTCACAAAGCTCCAGCGCCCGGAAAGCCGCCAGCCGGCACCTTCGCGGCAGGCACGGCCGGCCGGAAAAATCAGGGACGCGGCGATGGGCGTGGCCGCCGTTTCGCCCGCGGGCCCCCACACTTCGTGCTGCGCCGCGGCCGGCCACATGCCCAGCATCCATTGATGACTGGCCAGATTTCCGAACACCCAGGCGGTCGAGCCGCAGGCGCGCGCCAATACCGCGCTCACCTCGACCAGCGTGGCAAACGGCAATTCGGCACCGCCCACGCGCCGCGGCTGCAGGATGCGCATGAGGCCGCTGGCATGCAGTTCATGCCAGCTTTCCGCGGGCACTGCCCGCGTCCGCTCGGTTTCTCCGGCGCGCTCGGCCAGACCGGGGGCCAAAGCCAGCGCGCATTCGATGGCGCGGCCACTGGTTGGGGGGGGATGGTTCATCTATGCTCGCTCCTGCCAACTCACATTATGGCCGCGCCCGCCCTCAGCGTCGAGCGCCGCGCCGCGAGCATAGGCCCGTCGCAGTCGCAACCGCCCGCCACGCGGGTAGTCAGTTCAGCCTGGCGCCATGGGCAAGGACCGCGGGGCGTCGCCAATCGGTCCCTAGGACAGCTAGCCCGCAATTTTTCGGTCGGTACAGCAAGCGAATCGCCAGTTTCCAGCCCCCGTCCCTGCGAGCGTACCTAAGTACGAATTACCCATCCATGCTGGCGCTATCGTGGCATGATGTGCCTGCCGGCATCGCGTACGCAATACAATCAAATTCCGTCCGCCGCGTGGGCAAGCCGCCAGCAGCCATATGATGGCCCTATGCTGCCGCAAACATCGGTATGCGCGCATAACAAAAGGCCACGACATCCCAGATGAATTTCCACGGCAAATACGACGGCTATTACAGGCTTCGTCCCGCTTTATTGCAAATCTGCCGCACACGGCAGGGCGGCGGCGTGAACCACGTCGCGACTGGTCGCAATGTCTGAACCATCCGCCGTTACCCTCGCGGGTGAATTCGACCATTTGTTCGAGGCCGATGATCCGGCCCCGGCGAGCACGGCGCATCCCGATCAGGATGCCCAGACCCACGCGCGCGAGCGCGTGCGCCGCATACGCCGCTGGTTGCGCCGGCGCTCCCCCTTTCTTTTTGTCGGCTTGCTGCTCATGCTGCTGTTGCTGCTGTTCCTGTGGAACCGCATCGTGATCCTGGTCCAACCGGGTCAGGCCGGCG
>JAEUNN010000497.1 GCA_016791085.1 Rhodocyclaceae bacterium
CTCCATCGTGGGCGTCATGGTGGAAAGTTTCATCGAAGCCGGCAATCAGTCCATCCCGGCCGACCGCTCGAAACTCAAATACGGCTGTTCGGTCACCGATGCCTGCATAGATTGGGATACCACCGAAAGCATGCTGCTGGCCGCCAATCGCGAATTGCGCGGCATACTTGCGACACGGAGCGGTGCGTGAGCATGGGGCTGGACCTCGTCATACAAGGGCAGGACGTCGAAACCCGCGACCTCAAGGATCTCGCCGCACTTACCGGCGCGCGCGGCATAGAACAGCCGGTGCTGCAGGTTTTCCGGCTGCTCGGCGCACAGCACATGCCGGAGGCGGTGCAGCAGTTCTGCGCGCCGCGCGCGCTCGATTACGGCTATGTGCCCCCTGCGCGCAAGCTGGCCGACATGCGGCTGTTCGTGACCGACATGGATTCGACGCTCATCACGATCGAATGCATAGACGAAATCGCCGACATGCAGGGGCTGAAGCCCCAGGTCGCCGAAATTACCGAAGCCGCCATGCGCGGCGAACTCGATTTTCCGGCCAGCCTGCGCCGCCGCGTGGCGCTGTTGGCCGGCCTGCCGGAACAGGCGCTGGCGCGGGTCTATGACGAGCGGCTCAAGCTGTCACCGGGCGCGGAACGCCTCATGCGGCACCTGCGCGAAGCCGGCGTAACTACCGTGCTGGTATCCGGCGGCTTCACTTTTTTCACCGAGCGCATCAAGGCGCGCCTGGGTTTCGACCACGCGCATTCCAACACGCTGGAAATTGTCGGCGGAAAACTGACCGGCCGCGTGCTGGGCGACATCGTGGATGGAGCCGCCAAGCGCGACCTGTTGCTGCAGGTTCGTGACGCCATCGGCGCCACGCGCGAACAAACCATCGCCGCGGGCGACGGTGCGAACGATTTGCTCATGCTGGGCGAAGCCGCGGTCAGCGTGGCCTACCGCGCCAAACCCGTGGTACGCGCGCAAGCCGCCTACGCCCTGGACCACGTCGGACTGGACGGCATCGCCAACCTGTTCGCCTGACGCGCGGCCTGCAAGGCCGCGCCGCGCATCACCGCAAACCACCCCTCGCGGCCCGGCACCGTCACATCGCCCTGCGCGACCGCGCACCGCCGCCTGCCCGCACGATCCAATACGCATAACATCGCCCTTACGCCGGCCGCCCCCTGGATGCATGCGGCCGGATAGCCCGCAAGCCTTGCCGCTGCAAAAATTTCCGACACTGCGGACACCGCTCCGCCGGGCCGAGCGATGGCAGCCTTGCACGGCACGGACACCTCTCGCTAAAATGCCCTGCGGTTCAAAAAATCCAACACAAATACCCGGGGGTCTTTTTTGCGACAAGGTCGGAGGGGGCTAGGTCTGGCCCTGGGCGCCACAAAGCCGCGCCCGCCGGCGGCATCGCCGCTCGCGCATTTTTCGCCGCTCTGTCTGTTGGTCCTGCTGCTGTTGTTCACGGCCGGTGCGCGCGCCGAAGTAGACCTCGTCGTGAATAATTCCGACACCGTGGCCGGTACCCAGTACGACCCGGTCGCCAACGGCGGCATCATGAAATATGGCGTGCGCGTGGATAACAACGGAACCACGCCCGCCACCGGCGTGGTGCTGAGCGACACGCTGCCCGCCAATGCCAGCTTTGTAAGCGCGCTGCCCAGTCAAGGCAGTTGCAACGCGCCGGCCGGCGGCGTGCTGGTGTGCAACCTGGGCGATCTGGGCGCGAGCGGCGGCGCCGATTCGACCGCATCGGTCGTGATCACCCTGCGCGCGACCAATCAGGGCACCGTGCATAACATCGCGAGCGCCACGGCCAACGAGGCGGATGTCAACGCCAGTGACAATACGGGCATAGACGAGCCCACCACGATCGCCTCGGGCGCCGACCTCGTCCCGAGCAAGACCGCGGCGCCCGCAACGGTAGCCAACGGAGGAACGCTAACTTACACGCTGCGCGTAACCAACAACGGGCCGGACGCGTCTTCGTCGATGCGTGTCACCGACGATTTGCCGACCGGGTTCACCCGTAGTGGCACGCTGCCCGCCGGATGCACGCAAAGCGGCCAGACCGTAAGCTGCGACATCACGTCGGGCATCGCAGCCAATGACACGCTCACACTAGGCACGATATCCGGCCAGGTCAGCGCGACCGGCAGTTCCACCCTGACCAACGCGATGTCCGTACAGAGCACGGGCACCACGCGCGATCCGGACAATACCAACAACACCTACACGCTGGATACGCCGGTCAGTTCCGGATCCGATGTGCGCGTCACAAAATCCGTGAGCCCCACCATCACGACCGGTTCCAATCCGGGCGTCGTGAACGGGACCTACACCTTTACCCTGGCGGTCAGCTATACCGGCGACGAACCGCAAGATCTGCTGCTCAGCGACACCATTCCGTCGCAACTGCAAATAACCACCGCATCTCCATTCACGCAAAACGGCTGGAACTGCAACATCGCAGGTCAAACCCTTACCTGCACGCGCGCGAACGGCGGCGGTGGGCCTGGCGCATCGGTCAGCGCCGGCAGCGTGAGCATCGCAACCCAGGCCATAAATGCCGGGACGGGCATTTCGAACACCGGCACGGTCAGTTCTTCGACGCCCGACCCGATCAGCACCAACAACAGTTCCACCGTTACGTTCAACATCATTTCCTCGGCCAGCGACCTGCGCGCCAACAAGAGCGGACCGGCCGGCAGCGTACCGGCGGGCGGCAATTTCAACTGGCAGATATCCGTCTCGAATCTGGGCCCGAACCGATTCACCGGACAACTCACGATGACCGACACCGTGCCCCTGGGCGTGACGGTCAATTCCTACACCCAGTCAAGTTCCAGTTTCTGGTCGTGCGCTCCGGCCGCGCCATTCACGAGCAGCGCGGGCAACAACACCATCAGCTGCACGCACACTTACACGGCCGGCGTACCGCTGGCGTCAAGTTCCACCACCAGCACGCCCGGCGTCACGATCAACGCGACCGCTGCCGCCGCCGGCTCCTACGACAATCGCATGTGCGTGTCGAGCGCCGCATCGGGAACCAATATACCGCTGCTTGACCCGGATGCCGGCAACGACTGCACGACGCACAGCGTCACCGCAAAAACCGGCAATCAGGCCGACATACAGGTATATAAGG
>JAEUNN010000514.1 GCA_016791085.1 Rhodocyclaceae bacterium
ACGCAGAAAATTATGAGGATGGCGGTAGTCATGGCCCGAGCGGCGCGGAAACGCGCAATGGTAGCGCGCGCGGCGCACGCGCCGGGCAAAGCGTCATGCGGGTACGCGGCGCCGCCCGCGCACGGCCCAGGCACGTGCCGCAAGTTCGATGCCGCCGGCGGCGCTGCGCGGCAATACATGGTCCAGTCTGGCGCGCAAAGTTTCGCGCCGCTCTGCGCTGAGCGACATGGCATACGCCGGCGCCGGGCCCTGCCCGCCCAGGAAGGGCTGCCAGAAATCGTCAAAATCCGCGAAGCGCGCGGTAAGGTCCAGCGCCGCGGTGTCGACCTGGTCCAGGCCGGCAGCCGTAAATGCCGCAGCCAGCCGCGCCGGCTTGCACAGCGGAAAGCGCACGCCTTCGTGCAGCGGCGCCGCCGCCGGGTCGAGTTCCGCCGCCACGTCCCAGAAGCGCCGTATCACTTCCATGCCGTCCGCGTAGTCCCAGACGTAGCCGGCCACGGTGCCGCCGCTTACCGCGACGCGTTGCATTTCGCCCAGCGCCAGTTCGAGATCGGGCACGAAATTCAGCACCAGTCCGGACACCACGGCGTCGAAACTGTCACCAGGCTGTCCGGTCGAGGCCGCGTCGCCCGGCCACAGATTTACCCGGCCGGCCAGATTTTGCGCCGCCAGTTTGAGAAACCCTTCCGAAGGTTCCACGCCCGCCACGCCCTGCGGCGCGCACCGGCTCACGATGGCGCCGCACAGCGCGCCGGTGCCGCAGCCAACGTCGAGCCAGCGCCGGCCCGCAGGCACATCCAGCCAGGCCAGGAACTGCGGCGCGATGGCGCGGCTCCAGCGTCCTATGTAGCGTTCGTAAGGACTGCCGCGTTCCCAGTTATCGGAAATCGGGGGGCTATTCATGGTTGAACTCCCTGGAGCGGGGCGGACCCGGCGCAGGCACGTTCGACTTGCCGCACCGGATTGGCGCCCAGGCTGCCGCGCCGGCAGGCGCCCGGCGGGCGCGAAGCGAAGCTCACAGCCGATAGTGCGGCGAAACCTGCGTCAAGCTGTAGTTTATCCAGCGCGCGCCAAATTGCTGGTGCGGCGCGGCGGCTCCGGGCAAAGCGCCCGCTGCCGTTACGGGGCGCTGCGCGCCTTGAGGGCCGCCGTAGTGCTTTCCAGTATTTCCCGCGCGAGCGCTTCGTCATCCACGGCGCGCGCAAGCGCCAGCGCGCCCACCATGGCGGATAGCGCGAGCACGGCTTCGGCCCTTGCTGCGGGCGGATCGGACGCGTTCAACAGTTCCGCATATAGCCCGATGTAGCGCGCCACCTGCTCGGCAAAGGCGCTGCGGACTTCCGGGCCGGCACGCGCGGCGTCGGCCGACAGCGCCACCAGTGCGCAGCCGTCGGCCACTTCGGCACGATGCGCGGGGCGCAAATAATGTTCGACCAGCGCGGCAAACGGGGCCTCCGGGTGTTTGTCGGCAATCCGCCGCATGCGCCGCTCGCCCTGTTCCAGCGCGGCATGCACGGCTTCCGCGACCAGTGCTTCGCGCGATTCGAAATGCCGGTAA
>JAEUNN010000553.1 GCA_016791085.1 Rhodocyclaceae bacterium
ACCGTTGCGGCCAGCAGGTCGGCAATTTCGTCCTGCAGGCGTTCGAGGTCGCGGTCGGTCTTGCGCGCCACCTGTTTGGCCGCCACCGCGGCACGCGCCACCATACGTTCGGTTTCGCGCACCGACAGGCCTTTGGCCACCACGCGTTGGGCCAGGCCGGCCTGGTCGGCTTTGGATAGCGGCAGCAGCGCGCGCGCGTGGCCCATGTCTATGTCGCCGGCCATGAGCATTTCCTGTACCGGCCGTGCCAGTTGCAGAAGGCGCAACAGGTTGGACGCCGCCGGACGCGAGCGGCCTATGGCCTGGGCGGCCTGTTCGTGCGTCATGCCGAATTCGTCGATCAGGCGCTGTATGCCGTTGGCTTCTTCGAGGGGATTCAGGTCCTCGCGCTGGATATTTTCGATCAGGCTCATGGCCAGCGCGGCTTCGTCCGGAATGTCGCGCACCAGCACCGGCACGCTGTCCAGTCCGGCAAGCTGGGCGGCGCGCCAGCGCCGCTCTCCGGCGATTATTTCGTAGCGCTCGTCGCCGGCAAACCCCTGCGCACCCAGCGGACGCACGAGTATGGGCTGCACGATGCCCTGAGCTTTGATCGATTCCGCCAGTTCTTCGAGCGAGCCGGGATCCATGCGCGTGCGCGGCTGGTAGCGGCCGGGCTGCATTTGCGCCAGCATGAGCGTGCCGGGCTGTGTCTGTTCTTCGCCGCGGCGGTCGGCCAGCAGTACGTCCAGCCCGCGGCCCAGGCCTTTGAGTTTTGGTGGTGCCATGGTGATAACCGGGTGGTTGATCGCTTAAGGTTAGGCTCGGGCCGCGCGCTCAATACGTCTCAACGCGCTCTATCATTTCCTGCGCAAACGCCACATAGGCCTGCGCGCCTTTCGCGCTGCGGTCGAACAGCACGCCGGGAATGCCGTGCGAGGGCGCTTCGGCCAGGCGCACGTTGCGCGGCACCACGGCGCGGAACACCTTGTCGCCGAAATGCTGTTCGAGTTGCGCCGACACCTGCTGGCCGAGGGTGTTGCGCGGGTCGAACATGACGCGCAACAGGCCGATGATTTTTAGTTCGCGGTTCAGATTGGCGTGTACCTTCTTGATGGTATTGACCAGATCCGACAGCCCTTCCAGCGCGTAATACTCGCACTGCATGGGGATGATGACGCCGTGCGCGGCGCACAAGCCGTTCAGCGTGAGCAGCGACAGCGAGGGCGGACAATCGATCAGCACGAAATCGTAATTGCCGGCGTACTCCTGCAGCGCGCGCTTGAGGCGTAGTTCGCGCCCGTCCAGATCGACCATTTCGACTTCGGCCCCGGCCAGATCGCGATTGGACGGCAACAACTGGTATTTACCGGTGGGCGAATCCACGCGCACCTGGGCGAGCGGCTGCAAGCCCAGCAACAGGTGATAAACCGTGGCCGCGCGGCCGCGCTTGTCTATGCCCGACCCCATGGTGGCGTTGCCCTGCGGGTCCAGGTCCACCAGCAGCACGCGCTGGCCCTGCTGCACCAGCGCGGCCGCAAGATTCACGGCGGTGGTGGTTTTGCCCACGCCGCCTTTCTGATTGGCAATCGCAAAAATATGTGCCATGGGCGCCTCGTCAGTGTTTGCGCAGCCAGATCAGGTGGCGCTCGGCATCCAGTCCGGGCACCTCCAGCCTGAGGCTGCGCTCGACACGCCAACTGTCCGGCAGGCGCTCGATTTCATGTTGCGGATAGACCCCCTTCATGGCCAGCAAAGCCCCGCCGGGCGCCACCAGATGGCCGGCTGCGGCGGCGAAATCGGCCAGTTCCGCAAACGCGCGCGCAATCACGATTTGCGCGCCCGGGGCGGCCACGGACTCGGCACGTGCACAGTAGAGTTCGAGATTGTCGAGCCGCAGTTCCATGCGGGCCTGACGCTGGAAGGCGATTTTCTTGTCCACGGGGTCTATGGACAGCACCTGCAGTTCGGGCCGCGCGATGGCGAATGGTATGGCCGGCACGCCGGCGCCGGAACCCACATCCACCAGCCGCTGCACCTGGCCCAGGTGGGGCAGCACCGCCAACGCGTCGAGCAGGTGGTGGGTGAGCATTTCGCCGGCCGTGCGCAGCGCGGTCAGGTTATAGGTGCGGTTCCACTTGGCCAGCAGCACCAGGTATTCGATCAGCGCAGCCGGCGCGCCGTCGGGCAGCACCAAGCCGAGTTCGGCCAGCCCCGCCACGAGTTGCCCGGACTGCGCGCGCAGGTCCTCGGGCGTGGCGTCCGCACGCGCGCCCGGCGCCGAACCGCGCCGCGCCTGTGCCGCCCGCGCATTCATGCCGATGCGCGCTCCGCCATGCCGGCGCTGATGCGCTCGCGCGCCAGCAGGCCTTTTTTCAGATGCACCAGCAGCAGCGAAATCGCCGCCGGCGTCACGCCCTGGATGCGCGAAGCCTGGCCCAAAGTTTCCGGCCGGTGCTGGGACAGTTTCTGCTGTACCTCTTTCGACAGGCCGCGCACCGCGGCGTAGTCGATGTCGGGCGGCAGCGGCAGCGTTTCGGTATTGCGCAGGCGCTCCACCTCGTCCTTCTGGCGATCTACATAGCCCTGGTACTTGGCCTGGATTTCGACCTGTTCTATCACCTGCGGGTCGGCGACGGGCGCCGGCGCGCCCGGCAGTGTCATAAGCTGCGCATAGGCCACGGCCGGCCGCCGCAGCAGGTCGAACAGGTTGTATTCGCGCTCCAGCGCCTGACCCAGCACGGCTTGCGCGGCTTCGGCCGGCACCATGGCGGGATTCACCCAGCTTGCGCGCAGGCGCTCGCGCTCGGCCGCGATGGCGTCGCGCTTGCGGCAGAACGCATCCCAGCGGGCGTCGTCCACCAGCCCCAGGCGGCGGCCGGTTTCGGTCAGGCGCAGATCGGCATTGTCCTCGCGCAGCGACAGGCGGTATTCGGCGCGCGACGTGAACATGCGATAGGGCTCGCTCACGCCGCGCGTGATGAGGTCATCCACCAGCACGCCCAGATAGGCTTCGTCGCGGCGCGGACACCAGGGCGCCGCCTCGCGCGCCAGCAGCGCGGCATTCACGCCGGCCAGCAGTCCCTGCGCGGCGGCTTCCTCGTAGCCCGTCGTGCCATTGATCTGGCCCGCGAAAAACAGCCCCGCTATGGCTTTGGTTTCGAGCGAGGACTTGAGCCCGCGCGGATCGTAATAGTCGTATTCGATGGCATAGCCGGGGCGCAGGATGTGCGCCTGTTCCAGGCCCGGAATGCTATGCACGATGCCCAACTGCACGTCGAAAGGCAGCGAGGTGGAAATTCCGTTGGGGTAAATTTCGTGGGTCGCCAGACCTTCCGGTTCGAGAAAAATGTTGTGGCTGGACTTGTCCGCGAAGCGGTGGATTTTGTCTTCGATGGACGGGCAATAGCGCGGCCCCACGCCTTCGATCACGCCCGCGTACATGGGCGAGCGGTCGAGATTGGCGCGTATCAGTTCGTGCGTACGTTCGGTAGTGTGGGTAATCCAGCACGGCAACTGGTGCGGATGCTGCGCGGCGTCGCCCAGAAACGAAAACACCGGCACCGGATCGTCGCCGGGCTGCACCTGCATGGCCGAATAGTCGATGGTACGGCCGTCCAGGCGCGGCGGCGTGCCGGTCTTGAGCCGGCCGGCCGGCAGTTGCAGTTCGCGCAGCCGGGCCGCAAGCGACACGGCCGGCGGATCGCCGGCGCGGCCGGCCTGATAATTCTGCATGCCCACATGCACCAGACCGGCCAGGAAAGTGCCGGTCGTGAGCACCACGGTACGCGCCTCGAAACGCAAGCCCAGTTGCGTGACCACGCCGCTCACGCGCCCGCCTTCCAGCGTGAGGTCATCCACGGCCTGCTGGAACAGCCACAGATTGGGCTGATTTTCCAGCCGGCGGCGGATGGCCGCCTTGTACAGCACGCGGTCGGCCTGCGCGCGCGTGGCGCGCACGGCCGGGCCCTTGCTGGAATTGAGGATGCGGAACTGTATGCCGCCTTCGTCGGTGGCAGCCGCCATGGCGCCGCCCAGCGCATCGACTTCTTTGACCAGATGCCCTTTGCCTATGCCGCCTATGGACGGATTGCAGGACATTTGCCCCAAAGTTTCGATGTTGTGGGTAAGCAGCAGCGTGGCGCAGCCGGTGCGCGCGGC
>JAEUNN010000567.1 GCA_016791085.1 Rhodocyclaceae bacterium
CAGCAGCGGAAACGGCAGGTGATACTTTTCCGCGAAGGCCTTGTGCGACGCCGTGTCATCCACGCTCACGCCCACCACCTGGGCACCCAGCGCCGTAAGCTGTGCCAGATCGTCGCGAAACGCGCAGGCTTCGGTCGTGCAGCCCGGCGTGTCGTCCTTGGGGTAGAAATACAGCACCACCCATTTGCCGCGCCAGTCGGTCAGATTGCGCGCCATGCCGCCCTGATCCGGCAACACGAAAGCGGGCGCCTCGCTGCCGGTTTCGGGCACCGCCGCAAGGGCCGGGAAAGCCAGCAGGCAGCACAGCAGATTCAGGCCCAACATTTTCAGACGGCGCAACATGCATCGCTCCTTGACATGGTCAGACAGTGGCAATTGGACCGCAAAACTTCGCCCATTGCAGTTAGCCCTATCATTGCATTGCGGACTTTCTGCCGCTCACCGCCAGGATACGTTCATGCCATCCCGACCGCCACTGATCGTTCATCTTCTTGCCCACCCGAAGTCCGCGGACGCCCAAAAAATTGCCGAAGCCCTGCGCGCGCGCCTGGTCGAACCGCCCGCCAGCGGCGGCTTGCGGGTGCCGGTGTTTTTCACTCCCGACCGCGGCAACGGCCTGCCGCCCGTTCTGGGCGAGACGGACGGATTGAATCTGGACGCGGCAGAGCACAGCCTGGTCGTGGTGCTGGCCAATGAAATCATGTTGCGCACGGTTTTTAACGGCACAGGGAAGGAATGGCGCGAATTTCTCGAACGCCTGATCGTCCAGGCTCCGCTCGACGCCAGTCCGCACCACGTGTTGCCGGTTGCACTGGATGAGGTGGGTTCCGGCATAGGCGGCAAGGTCCATGTGCTGCCGGCGGCGGTGGGACAAAAACAGAACGAGTTCCCCAGCGCGGACCAGCGCCTTGCCAATCTGTCCTTCCATATCGCCGCACGCGCCATCCAGTTGCTCGAATACGGCAAAGTGCCCGCCGACAGCCCGGCACACTTGAAGGCGCCGGTAAGACTGTTCCTGAGCCACGCCAAGGCGGAACTGCAACAGGACGACCTCGATCCCGTGAGCGTTACGCACCGCGTCAGCAGCGACCGCCGTTTTTCCATCGACAGATGGTTCGATTCCAACGACATTGCGCCGGGTCAGGATTTCGCCGCGGCCATCATGGCCGGCGTCGCCGATTGTTCCATCATGCTGGCCTTTCTGACCGACCACTACAGTGCGCGCCCCTGGTGCCGGCGCGAGGTGCTGGGAGCCAAGCGCAGCGGCGCGCACATTCTGGTCGTGGATGCGTTAAAAAACGGCGAGCAGCGCAGTTTTCCCTATGGCGCCAACCTGCCCGTGCTGCGCTGGGACCTTGCCGCAAATTCCGACGAACAGGCGCGCCGGGTCATAGATAGTGCGGTACTGGAGGCGCTGCGTTACAAGCACAACCGGGCATTGTTGAAACAATTGGCGGAATCCGGCGACCAGGTGCTGGCCGCACCGCCCGAAGCGCTCACGCTGGCCGGCTTGCCGCCCGGCTCTGGCGTATTTCTTTATCCCGACCCGCCCCTGGGCCGCGAAGAACTGGAAATACTCGAAACATTGAAGCCGGAAGTGCAATTCACCACGCCGCTCACGCGCCTGGCGGCACGCCACCAGCCGCAGGCAGGCACTTTCCTGGCCGTGGGAATATCCGCAAGCGGCGACGCGCAACGCTACGGCCTGTCCGACAGCCAGATAGCCAGCCTGAGCGACGAGGTCCATCTTTATTTGTTGCTTGCCGGGCTGAAGATAGTCTATGGCGGGGCCTTATCCGGCAATTTCCGCCAGGGCAGCAACTTTACTTTGCGGCTGTTCGAGCTGGTGCGTGCATATTCCGGGCTCGCCGCCGGCGTATCCGCGCCGCCCATTAAAGGCGCCGTCATCAACGTCGCGCCGTGGCCTTTGCGTCTCAATTATGGCG
>JAEUNN010000572.1 GCA_016791085.1 Rhodocyclaceae bacterium
CCCGGCCTGGCGCTGGAATTTCACGTGTATCACGACCGCGCCGGCCGCTACGCGAAAATCGAGGCCGACCCCAAGGTGCGCCCGGCACTGGGCGCCCTGGTCGGGCACAAGTACCGGCATTGCGCCGCTGCGGGCGCCGCCATGGCGCCCCCGGCGCCGGCCCCGGCCGCGCGTGCGGCGCAGGAACCGGGCATGGCGCTGCCGATCGACATGTTGCGGCAGCCGGCGTTCAAAAGCGCCTATTTCCGCGCACTGGGAGCGTTGGCGCGCGACCCCTGGCTTACCGTCCTGGACGGCCCGCAAAACCCGACGAGCAAACTGCGGCTGGGCGGCATGGATTTTGTGCACGGCGGCGTGTGCAAACCGCACGACTGCGCCGACAACAAGATCACTTTCCTGTATGCGGCGAGCGCCGGTCGCGTCTATGCCAAAGTGTCGATGGGCGGACGCGCCGGGCTGCTGGGCAATCCGCCGCAAGCCGTGGCGGCGGAACTGGAGCGCCTCTGGCGCGCCGACTGGCCGCAGCGCTGAGGCGGAGCCGGCGCCGGGCGCCCGGATTCAGGCCGGGTGCGCCGGGCGGAAGGCGCGGCGGCGCCGTGCCGCCCACCAGCCCAGGGCGGCGGCGCCCAATAGCGGCGCGACGGCGGGTGCCGGCACGCCCAGCGGCGCGGCGTCCAGGCGCACATCGTCGAAATCCACTTCTATGCCGGGGGCGCCCGGCGTGCCGGGCAGGTTCAGGTTGATCAGGCGGATTTCCAGGGCCTGGCCGGCCAGCACGTTGGCCGGGCTCACAAAATCGATGATGCTGGTGCCGAATGTGCCTTCGGCAAGGCTGGCGCCCAGGCTGTTGTCGTCCTCGGCCAGCACCACGCCGCCCGCCAGCAGTTGCACGCGGTAGCCGGGAAAGCCCTCGATGTTGAAAAAACCGAATACGTCGTAAGGCGGCGATCCGGTACCGGAATCGATATTGCCGACTTCGACGCTCAGGCGGTAGTGCGTGGATGGCGCAAGATCGGTCGTGAGCACCTGGGCAAGTCCCATGTGCTGGTTGTTCAGGTCGCCGTCGTCCAGCCAGGTGAGCGCCACATTGTTGCCTTGTGGCGCGCCGCCCGGAAAGAAGGTCGAGCCGGTGGGGTTCAGCACCCCCACGGCGCGGTTGGAGGCGTTGTAAATGCCG
>JAEUNN010000577.1 GCA_016791085.1 Rhodocyclaceae bacterium
GGTGGTGCGGCCGGCCGCCGAAGGCACGATGCGGCTGCCATATTCGGCAAAGAACAGGGCATTGATCAGTTCCGACTTGCCGCGCGAAAATTCCGCCACGAACGCCACGATGAGCCTATCTTCGCGCAGGCGTTCGAGCAATTGCGTGAGGCGCAGATCGATCTGGGCGTCGGACAGATCGTTTTCGCCCATCCAGTCGCGCAGGCGCGTAATGCATTGCGTCAAGCGCGAACGCCAGCCGGCGTAGGCAAGAAAGTCCTCACTCAGGCTCATCGTCTACTTCTCCCGCTGCACTCCGGACTTAGCATATACGCAATTGGGCCTACGCGACATGCATTCGCGCCGGCCGCCCGCATTTTTGCCGCGCTGCCGCAAATTTGCGGCGCCCGATCGCATGTCTCAGCGCTGGCACGTCGCGCACCAGAAGGTCGAACGCTGCCCCATGCGCAGCACGCGCACGGCCTGGCCACACATCCGGCAGGGCTGTCCGGCGCGGTCATAAACGTAGTGCTGGTGCTGGAAATAGCCGCTTGCGCCATCGCTGTGGATGAAATCGCGCAAGCTGCTGCCACCGGCCGCCAGCGCGTCCTGCAAGGTCGCGCGGATGGCCTGGGCCAGCCGCGCGGCATCCGCGCGGGTCAGGCGGCCGGCCGGGCGGCGCGGCCGTATGCCGGCGCGGAACAGGCTTTCCGAAGCGTATATGTTGCCCACCCCGACCACCACGTGGCTATCCATGATGAACAGTTTGATCGGCGTGCGGCGCTCGCGCGTGGCGCGGTACAGCCATTCGGCCGTGAACGCCTCCGACAGCGGTTCGATGCCCAGCCCGGCGAGCAGCGGATGCGATTCGTCCGTACCGGTATGCCAGAGCAGGGCGCCGAAGCGGCGCGGGTCGCGCAGCCGGGCGGCACGCGTGCCGAACAGCAGATCGACGTGTTCGTGCGGGCCGGCCGGGCTGCCGGCCTCCACCACGCGCAAACTGCCGGACATTCCCAAATGACCGATCAAGGTGCCCGCGTCGAAGCGGAACAGCAGGTACTTGCCGCGCCGCTCTATGCGTTTGAGGCGTTGTCCCTGCAGGCAGTGGTCGAGGTCGGCGGGCACCGGCCAGCGCAGCCGCGGCTCGCGCACCACTGCCCCGCTGGCGGTTGCGCCGGCCAGTTCCTGCGCAAGTCCGTAACGGGTGATTTCTACCTCGGGCAATTCGGGCATGGGCGTGGTATGGTTGGAATATGCATGCGCAAGGCGTCCAGGGCGTCCGATTTCACCTTGTTCAAACCAATTTTACTGCAGCCCCTCCAACGCACGTGACCCCCCAATTTTTGAATTCCTATCGGGCGAGTGCGCGCGCGCGCCGCCTGTGTGCGGGCCTTGCCCTTGCCGCGTGTGCGGTATGGGCGCCCACCGTCCGTGCGGCCGATGCCGCGGATGCCGACGACGATGCGCCCGATACGCCGGTCGCGGCCGAGCGCCTGCCGCGCCAGGAACTGACATCGCGCATCGTCTACCAATTGCTGCTGGCGGAAATCGCTGCGCGGCGCGGGCAGTTCGAGGTGGCCGTGCCGGCGTATCTGGAACTTGCCAAAAACACACGCGATCCGCGTATCGCCCGGCGCGCCACCGAATTCGCGCTGTACGCGCGCCAACGTACGGCGGCGCTGGAAGCCGCGCGCTTGTGGGCGGAACTCGATCCGCAGTCGCCGCAGGCGCAGCGCACCTTGACCGGACTGGCCGCGCATGGGTCCGATCCGGCCGAAGTCGAGCCGCAAATCGCCAAGCTGCTGGCCGAGCAGGGCCCCAAGACCGGCGAAGCCCTGCTGCAATTGAATCGCTTCCTGGCCAATATGTCCGATGCGGGCGTGGTGGCGGATATGGTGCGGCGCCTCACCGAACCCTATGTGAAGCTGCCCGAGGCGCATTTCGCGCGCGCCCAGGGTGCCTTGCGGGCGGGCAAGTCGGAACAGGCGCTGAGCGACCTCGATCGCGCGCTGCAACTGCGGCCGGATTGGGATTTGGCGGTCATATTCAAGGCACAAATCCTGCAGACCGCCGATCCGGCCAAGGCCGTGGCGGCGCTCAAAAGCTATCTCGCCAAACATCCCAAGGCGCGCGACGTGCGCATGCAGTACGCGCGCGCGCTGGTTGGCGCGCGCCGCAACGACGAGGCGCGGCGGGAGTTCCAGCGCGTGCTGGCGGAAAGTCCCGACCGCAAGGACGCCATGTACGCCGTGGGCGTACTGGCTTTTCAGGTCAAGGACTATGCCACGGCCGAACCGCTGTTCCGCAAGCTCGTCGAGGCTGCCGTGCCGGAAGCCGACAACCTGCGCATCTACCTGGGGCAAATCGCCGATGAAAGCAAGCGCTTCCCGGAAGCGCTGGAGTGGTATGACTCGGTGAAATCCGGCGACGCCTACCTGCAGGCGCAGATGCGCGCGGCCGGGCTGCTTGCGCGCGATGGCAGCGTGGAGGCCGGTCTGGCCAGACTGCAGGCCTTGCGCGGGCGGCCGGGCGTGTCGGAGGTGCAGCTCACGCTGACCGAATCGGCCATTCTGCGCGACGCCAACCGCGTTCAGGATGCCTATGATCTGCTCGACCGCACGCTGCAGGCCAAGCCCGACGAGCCGGACGTGCTGTACGAATTCGGCCTGGTCGCGGAACGCGCCGACCGCGTCGACGCGATGGAAAAAGCCCTGCGCAAACTGATCGCGCTCAAGCCCGATTTCGCGCACGGCTACAATGCGCTCGGCTATTCGTTCGCCGACCGCAATATCAATCTTGAGGAGGCGCAGCGCCTGATCCAGAAAGCGCTGGAACTGGCGCCCGATGACCCGGCCATACTGGACAGCATGGGCTGGGTGAAGTACCGTACCGGCGATCTGCCGGGAGCGCTGCAGCATCTGGACCGCGCCTTCCGCCTCACGGCCGATCCGGAAATTGCCGCGCACCTGGGCGAAGTGCTGTGGATGATGGGGCGCCGTGACGATGCCACGCGCACCTGGCAGGATGCCGCAAAGGCGCATCCGGGCAGCCCGCCGCTGGACAAGGTCATGAAGCGCTTCATGCCCTGAACCGGCCGGTGTCGTCAGGACGCGAGCGCCCCAGTGCTGTGGAAGGGCGGGCCGCGCGCTTGGTGCGGCGCGCCCGGATCAAGCCCAGCCGCTTGCCGGGCGCTGTTCGCAAGCCGGGCGCCGTAGCGACCCGAAATGGCGCGCTCGCCGCGCCGACATGCTAGTTCGTGATTACCCGCCGCTCGCCGCGGCGCATTAGCGATGCCGACATATTTAGCCAAAACCCTGCCATGGCGCGGGATGGGCGCGGCATTGACCGCGCTGGCCCTGGCCGCCTGCAGTACCTTGCCGCCGCCCTCCGGCGCTAGCCGGCCGGCCCGCGCGGACCTGCAGCAATTCGATCTGGAAGGGCGCGTATCGGCCAATGACGCGCGTCAGGTGGTCCATGCCAGCGTGATCTGGCATCACGAAGACTTAGCCGACGATCTGACCCTGGTCGGCCCGCTGGGCCAGACGCTGGCGGAACTGAGCCGCCGCGGCAAGCATGTGCGCCTGGTCGCCAATGGTGGCGTGCGCGAAAGCCAGGACATGGATGCTTTGTTGCGGGACGCCCTGGGGCTCAAGGTGCCGGTCAAAGCCTTGACCAACTGGGTGCTCGGGCGCCCACGCACACCCGGCGCCAATGTGCGCCGCGACGCCGCCGGGCGCGCCGAAATCATCACCGAGGATGGCTGGAACGTGATTTTCGTGCGCTATGAATCCGACGCAGCCGATGCGCTGCCGGAACTCATAGAAGCGCGCGGCGGCGAAGTGCAGGTAAAGCTCAAGATAGACCGCTGGACCTTGCAGCCATGACCCGCGCGCTCATCGAATGGGGCGCGGCGCTGCCGGCGCCGGCCAAAATCAACCATTTCCTGCATGTCGTGGGGCGCCGCGCGGACGGTTATCACCTGCTGCAAACGCTGTTCCGGTTCATAGACCGCAGCGACCAGGTACGCCTCTATCCGCGCGACGACGAACAGGTGGTGCTGCGCACCCCGCTGCCCGGCGTGGCGCCGGAACAGGACCTGACGGTACGCGCCGTGCGCGCCCTGCAGCGCGCCAGCGGCTGCCGCTACGGCGTCGATATCGACCTGTTCAAGCGCCTGCCCATGGGCGGCGGCCTGGGCGGCGGCAGTTCCGATGCGGCCACCGTGCTGCACGCGCTCGACCGCCTGTGGGGGCTGAACCTGCCGCGCGAGCGCCTGCAGCAAATCGGCCTCGAACTGGGCGCGGACGTGCCGGTATTCATATTCGGCCGCGCCGCGTTCGGCGAGGGCGTGGGCGAACGCCTCAGCCCGCTCACGCTGGCACCGGCCTGGTACCTGGTGGTGGTGCCGGCCACGCCGGTGGCGACCGCGTCGGTATTTGCCGATCCCACGTTGACAAGGGATAGTCCGGCCGTCACAATCGCGGCC
>JAEUNN010000670.1 GCA_016791085.1 Rhodocyclaceae bacterium
GTCCGCGGCAGAACTGGCCGGCGCCTACTGCACGCGCATCCTGCGCTACATGCAGAAAGCCGTGCGCGAAGCCAAACTGCACAGCAGCTGGGTGCTCCCCGACGCGGACTATGAAGCCGCCCTGGAAAGTTTCGTGCTGGCACTGCTCACGCCGGGCCGGCGCAACCGCTTCCTGCCCGACTTCGCCCCGTTCGCGGCTTATGTGGCGCGCTACGGGCGCTACAACAGCCTGTCGCAAACCCTGCTCAAACTGACTTCGCCCGGCGTACCCGACATTTACCAGGGCAACGAACTGTGGCAGTTCAACCTGGTCGACCCGGATAACCGGCATCCGGTAGACCACGCGGCGAGCGCGCACATGCTCGACCGGCTCCTGCGCGAGCTGGACACCGCGCCGGCCGCGCGCCCGGCGCGCGTGCGCGCGCTGCTCGATCATGCCGGCGACGGACGCGCCAAACTGTTCGTGACCTGGAGCGCACTGGATGCGCGGCGGCGCGACGAAAACCTGTTCCGCCTGGGCGACTACCTGCCGCTAGTAGTGACCGGCGCGCGTGCCGAGCACCTGTGCGCCTATGCGCGCCGTTACGAAAGCCGGGCCGTGGTGGTGCTGGCGCCGCGCCTCTATGTGCGCCTGACCGAAAACGGCGCGCCGCCGCTCGCCGCGGTGTGGGGCGATACCTGCGTGGACCTGGCGCCGCTGGGGCCGCTGCAAGGCCCGCCCTGCAATCTTCTGACCGGCTGCAGCACGGCTGCCGTGGCGGCCAATGGCGGCAGCGCACTCGCCGTGCAGGACGTCTTGCAGGATTTTCCGGTCGGGCTCATGAGCTTGCGACTGGCGTCCGCCGCGGACGCCATGCCGGCAGCGCAGGCATGAACTACCCGCGGCGGGCGCGGCCGCGGCGCAACTACCAGTAGAGGTAAAGATGGACCTGATACGCGAACTATGGAATCCCGACACCTTGTCCCAATCGATCGCCGCGCTGCGCGCGGGCGGGCGTGTGGCACTCATACTGTTCATGGCCTGGGCGCTCATACGGCTCGCCGATCGTCTGATACGTGCGTTTCGCATTTACGTAAGTACACACGCCGCCTCGCCCGACCAGGTCAAGCGCATCACCACACTGGGCCGCGTGTTCCGCTACATCGCCTCGGTGGTCATCACGCTGCTCGCCGGCATGCTCATACTGAGCGAATTCGGCATTTCGATCGCCCCCATACTGGGCGCTGCGGGCGTCGTCGGGGTAGCTATAGGTTTCGGTGCACAAAGCCTCGTGAAGGACTATTTCACCGGGCTGTTCCTGCTGCTGGAGGATCAGCTGCACCAGGGCGACGTGGTGGAAGCCGGCGGCAAATCCGGCCTGGTCGAAGAAATCACGCTGCGCTACATACGCCTGCGCGACTATTCCGGCAATGTCCATTACATACCCAACGGACTGGTCACCACGGTCACCAACATGAGCCGCGAATTCGCCCATGCGGTCATGGACGTGGGCGTGGCCTACCGCGAGGAGGTGGACGACGTGCTCGCCATGATGCGGCGCGTCGGCAAGGAAATGCGCGAATCTGCCGACTTCGGCCCGCGCATCCTCGATGACATGGAAATCGCCGGGGTGGAAGCCCTGGCCGATTCGTCGGTCACCTTGCGCTGCCGCATCAAGGTGCAGCCGCTGGAACAGTGGGCCGTGCGGCGCGAATTCCTGCGCCGCGTGAAACAGGCATTCGATCAGGCCGGC
>JAEUNN010000688.1 GCA_016791085.1 Rhodocyclaceae bacterium
TTTCGTGTGGTACCGCTGTGGGGCGATCGACGAAACCGACGGCACTTCGGGCGTCGCGCACGCGCTCGAACACATGATGTTCAAAGGCACGGCGAAACTCAAGGAAGGTGAATTTTCCCGGCGCGTGGCGCAGGCCGGCGGCCGCGACAACGCCTTCACGAGCCTCGACTACACCGGCTATTACGTGCAGGTGCCGAAGGCCAGACTGTCCGACATGATGGCGCTGGAAGCCGACCGGATGGCCAACCTGGCCCTGCGGCCGGAAGATTTTGCCAAGGAAATCAAGGTGGTCATGGAAGAGCGCCGGCTGCGTACCGAAGACCAGCCGCGCGCGCTGGTGCACGAAGCGCTGTTTGCAACGGTATTCAAGGAAAGCCCCTACCGGCGGCCCGTGATCGGCTGGATGGCGGACCTCGAACGCATGACCGATCAGGACGCACGCGACTGGTACAAGCGCTGGTACGTGCCCAACAACGCCTACATCGTGGTGGTGGGCGACGTGCAGCACGCCGAGGTGTTCCGTCTGGCCGAAAAGCACTACGGCAAGATCGCGGCGCGCCCGCTGGCGGCCGTGAAACCGCTGACCGAACCGCCGCAGCGCGGCATACAGCGCATCGAAGTCAAGGCGCCGGCCGAACTGCCTTACCTGGCCATGGCCTGGAAAGTGCCCAAACTGGTCGATGTCGAGCGCGACCGCGAGCCCTACGCGCTGGAAGTGTTGGCCGCCGTGCTGGATGGCGGAGATGCTGCGCGGCTCGCGAAAAATCTCGTGCGCGCGCAGAAAGTCGCGCAAGGGGTGGGCGTTTCTTACGATTCCACCCTGCGCGGCGACGCGCTGTTCATCGCTGACGGCACGCCCGCCAATGGCCACAGCGTGCAGGAACTGGAAGCTGCCCTGCGCGCCGAAATCGCCGCCATCGCCGCGAATGGGGTGAGCGAAAAAGAACTCGACCGGGTCAAGGTGCAACTTGTCGCGAGCCAGGTGTACAAGCGCGATTCCATGATGTCGCAGGCGATCGAAATCGGCACCGTGGAGGCGTCCGGTTTCAACTGGCGCGACGACGACAAAATGATAGAAAAGGTGAAATCCGTGACCGCCGCCGAAGTGCAGGCCGTGGCCGCGAAATATTTCGGCGACGACCAGCTTACCGTGGCCAGGCTGGATCCTCAGCCCTTGTCCGGCAAGCCGCGCGCGCCAACTGGCGAACTGCGGCACGTCCGCTGATCTGACTTGAAATTCATTTCCTGCGCCGCGCCGGCTCGCCCGGGGCGCGGCGGCTTTCCCGACCATGAACGCAGTCCGCGCGCGCGAGCGTCCGCGGGCACCGTGCGTCCGTGCTTTTTCCCAGCCATTCGAGGCCCGATCCACCATGCGTAAATTTTTGTTGTGGGCAGTGCTGGCCTGCCTGAGCCTGCCGGCTCTGGCCGGAGTGACCATCCAGACCTGGCGCACCAGCAACGGGGCACGAGTGTTTTTCGTGCCCATCACGAGCCTGCCCATTCTGGACATGCAGGTCGATTTCGCGGCCGGCACGGCCTACGATCCGCCCGGCAAAGAAGGGCTGGCGTCGTTCACGGCGCGCCTGCTGGACGGTGGCGCCGGCACGCTGGATGAAGATGCGATCGCCGAGCGCGTGGCGGACTTTGCGCTGCAGCCCGGGGCCAACGCAGACCAGGACCGGCTGGGCTTTTCCATGCGTTCGCTCAGTTCCGCACGCGAGCGCGGCGAGGCGGTGGAACTGGCGGCCCTGTTGTTGTCCTCCCCCACCTTCCCGGCCGCCGTGATAGAGCGCGAGCGCCGCCGCGCCATCGACCAGTTGCGGGAGTCCGACACCAAGCCCGATTCCATCGTATCGCGCCGCTTTTCGGCCGCCATATATGGCGACCATCCTTATGGCCGGCGCGCCATGCCGGAATCGGTGGCCGCCATCACGCGCGACGACATCGTGCGCTTTCACCGCGATTACCTGGTCGCCGCGCGCGCCAGCATCACCCTGGTCGGCGATATCGACCGGGCCGGCGCCGAGGCCATTGCCGAACGGCTCATGCGCGACCTGCCGCAAACCGGCGCGACCGCGACCGTGCCGCCGGTACAGCCGGTCGCCGCACAGAACTTGCGCATTCCGCATCCTTCGCAACAGGCCCACGTGCGCCTGGGCCTGCCCGTGCTCAAGCGCGTCGATGCGGATTTTTTCCCGCTGCATGTCGGCAATTACGTGTTGGGCGGGGGCGGATTCGTATCGCGCCTGATGCAGGAAGTGCGCGAAAAGCGCGGTTACGCCTATAGCGTGGCGAGCTATTTCCTGCCGCTCGCGGAACAGGGCCCCTACCAGGCCATCTTGCAGACGCGGCGCGACCAGGCCGACGCCGCGCTGGATCTGGTGCGCTCGACCATGCGCCAGTTCATCGAACAGGGGCCGACCGAGGCGGAACTGCGCGATGCCAAGCGCAATCTGATCGACGGGTTCGCGCTGCGCCTGGACAGCAACCGCAAATTGCAGGACCAGATCGCCGTGATCGGCTTTTACGGGCTGCCGCTGGATTACCTGGATAGCTACCCGGCGCGCGTCGAGGCCGTCACGGCGGCCCAGATACGCGACGCGTTCCGGCGCCGCGTGCCGCTCGACGCCATGTCCAGCGTGGTGGTTGGCGTCGATTGAAGCGCCGCCGCGGTTTCTGCCGAACAGGGTAGGCGGCAGCCGCCGGCGGCGGTAAAATCCGTACCAGGCCACGCGCAGGCTGTATAGAGGAGTTTCAAATGCATGTATCGGAGAACGGCGCAATGGCCATTAAAGCTGCTGCTAAAGCACCTAAGGCCACGATTTTTCAAATCCGCATCACCTTGATCGGTACCAAGCCCGAGGTCTGGCGGCGCATAGAGGTCAATGGCAGGACCAGCCTGGTCAA
>JAEUNN010000711.1 GCA_016791085.1 Rhodocyclaceae bacterium
ATGTCGAGCAGGTCCTGCGCGACCACCGGAATGTTTTCTTTCTTCATGTAGGTCAGCACGAATTCCGAATTGCGTTCGCCCACATAGCTTTGCGCCATCGAGGCCAGCACGCGCGCACCGCCGAACACCTTGGCTTCCAGATTGCTGCGCCGGGCGCCCAGTTTGAGCAGCTGGTTCACCAGCATTTCCATCGCATAAACGCCGTAGCGTCCGGAACTGGACAGCAGGTCCGAGGCATTGTCGGGCAGCATGAAGTGATTCATGCCGCCTATGCCGCGCTCGCGGTCGCGCACGCAGGCGGCCACGCAAGAACCCAGCACGGTCACGATCACCATGTTGGTGGTCGTGACATAGAACTCGCCGGGCAGGACTTTCGCCGCCTCGACCTGAAACGTGCGGTCGAAATAGCGGTTTTCCGCGAGATGTTCCAGGTAGCCCGGATCAGTCGCTACTTGCGTCAGTGCGGGCATAGACGGTCTTTCCGAGCGGGCGGAACAGGTCGGCGGCGTGGGCGAAACTTTCCGAGTGCCCCGCGTACAGACGGCCGTCACGTTTAAGCAATGGACGAAAGCGCGTGAGGATTTTGTGCTGCGTCGGTTTGTCGAAATAAATCATCACGTTGCGGCAGAAGATGATATCCAGCGGCGCGCTCACGTTCCAGTTCGGTTCAAGCAGATTGATGCGTCGATATTCGATCAGGCGGCGCAATTCCGGCCGCACCCGCACGCGCCCGGCCTGGGCGCCGGTACCCTTCTGAAAAAAACGCTGCAGGCGCTCGCGCGACAGACGTTCGACACGCTCTTCGGCATACACGCCGGCCTGGGCCTGCGCCAGTACCGCGGTATCCAGGTCGCTCGCCAGGATGCGCACGGGCGGATCAAGCCGCCCGTACGTTTCGCAGGCCGTGATGGCGATCGAATAGGGCTCTTCGCCGGTCGAACTGGCGCAGCACCAGACCGTCACGGGCTGCAGACCGTGATGCTTGATGTAGCGCGCAAAACAATCGAAGTGGTGCGCCTCGCGGAAAAAGCTGGTCAG
>JAEUNN010000765.1 GCA_016791085.1 Rhodocyclaceae bacterium
AGTACCGGCATGAGACCTTCTTCGGCATGGAGCTGGTGCAGGACACGCACCGCCTGGCGCTGATGAACATGCTGCTGCATGGCATCGAGGGCGGGGTGCTGTACGGCGACACGCTTAGCAACGAACACGAGAAGTTGCCGCCGGCCACGCTCATCCTCAGCAACCCGCCCTTCGGCACCAAGAAGGGCGGCGGCCTGCCCACGCGCGGCGACCTCACCTTCGAGACCAGCAACAAACAGTTCGCCTTCCTGCAGCACATCTACCGCGCCCTCAAGCCCGGCGGCCGGGCCGCCGTGGTGCTGCCCGACAACGTGCTATTCGAGAGCAACATCGGCACCGACATCCGGCGCGACCTGATGGACAAGTGCAACCTGCACACCATCCTGCGCCTGCCCACCGGCATCTTCTACGCCCAGGGCGTGAAGACCAACGTGCTGTTCTTTACCCGCGGTAAGACGGACAAGGGCAATACCAGGGAAGTGTGGGTATACGACATGCGCGCCAACATGCCCGCCTTCGGCAAGCGCACGCCTTTCACGCGCGACTACTTCTGCACGCCGCCGGATGCCCCGGCCAGCCAGCCGCGCGACAAGTTCGAGGACGTGTTCGGCAGCGATCCCCGCGGCGGCCCTGCCGCGCTGGCGTCGCGACAGGACACGGGCGAAGCAGGCCGCTGGCGGCGATTCACGCGCGAACAGATCGCGCAGCGAGCCGACAACCTCGATATCGCTTGGCTTAAGGACGGCGACGCATCCACGAAGCAGCAGGAGAGCGAGAGCCCGGCACACGTGGCCGGGCTGGCGCTGCGTGAACTGAATGCCGCCGTGACCGAACTGCGTGCGCTGCTCGATGAGTTGGGAGAGGACCCTGACGCGCTTCTCGACACCCTAGCCGATGAGGCCGTGTCAGCCGGACAAAGTGAAGAGGCACATCTTGAGGCGGAAGGCTCGGCCACGAGCGAGTCACAGCCGTGACCGACGCCGTGACCGACCTGCCACCGGGCTGGACCAAGGTTGCGTTGGGCACAGTATCCAGCGAGCCTGACCAGCACGTTCCGGCGGATGACGAGACCTTTTCGTACATCGACATCGGGTCGATCGATCGCAGCGCAAAGGTGATTCGCGAACCACAGCGCATGCTGGGCAAAGATGCGCCGAGCCGTGCGCGGAAGAAGGTGGCCGCAGGGGACACCTTGGTCTCCATGACTCGGCCGAACTTGAACGCGGTTGCTCTGGTTCCGGACGCCCTCGACGGGCAGATCGCGTCGACGGGCTTCGACGTGCTGCGCCCCGCACACGGCATCGATCCTCGGTGGTTTGCCTATCTCGTCCGCACCGATGAGTTCGTAGGCGCGATGTCGGAACTGGTACAGGGCGCGCTCTACCCAGCGGTTCGGACCAAGGACGTTCGCGGTTTCGTCGCGCCGCTCGCGCCCGGTGCCGAACAGACCCGCATCGCCGACCAACTCGACACCCTGCTGGCGCGCATCCAAGCCTGCCAGGACCGCCTGGAGGCCATTCCGGCGTTGCTCAAGCGGTTTAGACAGGCAGTGCTACGTGCTGCGGTCAATGGGGACCTCACTGCCTCAATCTTGCGGCGTGAGGAAGCAGCCACCCAGGTCGTGAGGCTAGGCGAGGACGAGCTTGATGTTCCCGCCTCCTGGCAGGTCGTCGATCTTCAGCAAGTAATCGACCCGGCTCGGCCCTTGTGCTACGGCGTGGTTCAACCCGGTACCGAGACACCTGGTGGGGTCCCCCTGATCCGAGTTCAGGACATGGAGTCAGGAACGATCCTGGAGAGTCAGCTACGAACAGTCTCACCGGGCATTGACGCGGAGTACCGAAGGTCTCGCGTGGTCGGTGGCGAGGTGCTCGTCTCCGTTGTGGGCACGATCGGCCGGACCTCTGTAGTACCGCAAGGCTTGAGCGCAAACATCGCCCGGGCGGTTGCGCGAATTGCCTGCCGCCAAGACGTCTCCGGCCTATGGGTTCACTACTGGCTCTCTACAGACTCGGTTCAATGGCACTTGCTTAACAGTGCGAAGGAAGTCGCGCGTAAGACGTTGAACTTGAGCGACCTGGCGCGAATCCCCATCGCGTTGCCAGGGTCGGCTGAGCAATCGTTGATCGTCGAGAAAGTCGGCGCGTACCTGCGCCTAGCCAAGAAGATCGAATCGATCGTCAAAGTGGCGAGAGGCACTTCACAACGCCTTGCGCCGATCACTCTCGCCAAGGCCTTTCGTGGCGAACTCGTTCCGCAAGACCCGAATGACGAGCCGGCCAGCGCCCTGCTCGCCCGCATCGCCGCCCGACGTATCGCGCCCACGGACACCGCCGCGGCCGCCACACCCCGCCGCGGCCGCCCACCCCGCGCCCCCAAGGAAGCCGCCACCATGACCAAGAGCCGCCAGGACGACGACGTGATGAACCAGCCTTACCTGGCCGGGCACCTGCGCCGCATCGGCACGCCCACCAGCGCCGAGGCGCTGTTCAAGGTGGCCGAGCTGCCCGTGGCCGACTTCTACAAGCAACTGGCCTGGGAGGTGGCCCAGGGCTACGTAAAGGACAACAAGACCACGCTGGAGCCCGGGCATGCGGCTGGATAAGGTCTACATCGATGGCTT
>JAEUNN010000776.1 GCA_016791085.1 Rhodocyclaceae bacterium
TGATGGAAGAACTTCGCTCGATACGCGACCTGATCGAGCGCCAGCTGTCCGGGTTCGCCTGGGGTGAAATGGGCCGCACATCGCCCGTCAAAACCTTGCTGTCGGGCGAAATGCTCGAAGCCGGCTTCAGCGCCGAACTTACCCGCAGTTTGATCGACGCGCTGGCCGGAACCGACAATGCCGCCGCCGCACGCAACGAAGTGCGCGCGCAACTGAATCGCGGCCTGCACACCCTGGGTTCCGACGAGGACATCATAGATCGCGGCGGCGTATACGCCCTGGTCGGTCCCACCGGCGTGGGCAAAACCACCACCACCGCCAAACTTGCCGCGCGCTGCGTGGTACGGCACGGCGCCGACCGCGTAGCGCTGCTCACCACCGACGGCTACCGTATCGGCGCACACGAACAACTGCGCATTTACGGCCGCATCCTGGGCGTACCCGTGCACGTGGTGCGCGACGCGCAGGATTTGCGCCGCACCCTGGCCGCCTGCGCGGACCGCCACATGGTGCTCATCGACACCGTGGGCATGAGCCAGCGCGACCGCATGGTGGCGGAACAGGCGGCCATGCTGGTGGGCAGCGGCGAAGTACGGCGCCTGCTGCTGCTCAACGCCACCTCGCGCGGCGACACGCTGGACGAAGTCGTGCGCGCCTATGCCGGGCCGGATCTGGCCGGCTGCATCGTCACCAAGCTGGACGAAGCCGCCAGCCTCGCCCCGGTGCTGGACGTGTTGATACGCCACCAGGTCGAACTGTTCTATGTCGCCAACGGCCAGCGCGTGCCGGAAGATTTGCACCTGCCCAGCCGTCCTTACCTGCTGCATCGCGCGCTCAAGCTGACCGGAGAGCCGTCGCCGCACCATCTCGACGCGGCGGGCACCGGCCTGCTCATGGCGGCGGCCGCCACGACACGCGCGAACGGAGGTCACCGTGGTTGATTTTTCCAATGATCAGGCGGCCGGGCTGCGCGCGCTGTTGCGCCGCATCCCCGTGCAGCGCGTGGCATTCGCCGCGCTGGCGCCGGCCTGCGGCGCCTCGCGCGTGGCCTCGGCGCTGGCCTGCGTGCTGGCCGAACAAGGTTACCGGGTGGCTCTGATCGACGAATTCCAGGGCCCCGGCAGCGCCAGCTGGCGTATGGGTTTAAGTTCCCGTCTCGACCTGCTGCAGGTCGTGAATCACGACACCACGCTGGCGCGCCTGCGTCTGGCCAGCGCCCAGGGGGTGAGTGTGTTCCCGGCGGCGCGCCTGGCTGCCCAGGGCGCCGGGCTGTCGCGCCTGCAAATGGCGGAGCTCGATCAGGCCCTGGCGCGCATCGAGCGGGATCACGAATTTTTGCTCATCGACGCGGCCATGCCCGACCAGCGCCTGAGCGTGCTGGCGCGCCGCGCCGAACGTTGGGTGTTCGCACTGAACGACACGGCACCCGCGCTGACCGGCGCCTATGCGCTCATCAAGCGCCAGGCCGCGCATTACCCGTCCGCCGCGCTGGAACTGTTGTACGGCGCCTGCACGCGCACGCGCGCCGAAGCCGCCCATGCCAATCTGACTGCCCTGTGCGCGCAACAATTGCGCACTCAGCCCGGCTGGCTGGGCTGGCTGCCACGCGATGCGAACGCGGGCCAGCCCGGCAATGCTCCGGAGGCCCTCGAACTTGCCCGCATGACCGCCGACAGGTGGTTGGACGATACACAGGACGCCCGGGGCACGCACCCCGAACTGGCCGTGCGGCGCGCCGTCGCGTCCCGATTGCCGGAGAACCTGCAATGAAAACTGCCAGCAAATCCGCCACGCCCCGCGCGCCCAAAGCTGCCCGGGCGGCGAAAGCCCCGGCACCGGCTGCACTAGCGGAATTCGAGGCGCCGGCCCCGGCCGAAGACGAGCTCGACGAGGCGCTGGTTTCCGACCTGCCGGAACTGCCCGATGTCGCCGCAACACCGGCGCGTCCGCCCGCCACCCCGGGCAAAAGCGGTCTGCGCCTGTACGGTGCCGGCGGTGCGCCGGCCGACAAGGACGCACTGGTCAAACAGTACGCGCCCCTGGTCAAGCGCATCGCCTATCACCTGATGGCCAAATTGCCTGCCAGCGTGCAGGTCGAGGACATCGTGCAAAACGGCATGCTGGGCCTGCTCGATGCGATCAATCGTTTCGAGGAAGGCCTGGGCGCGCAATTCGAAACCTATGCCGTACAACGCATACGCGGTGCCATGCTGGACGGCCTGCGCGAGAACGACTGGCTGCCGCGCAGCTTGCGGCGCGACATGCGGCGTATCGAAAACGCCATCCATGCGCTCGAACAGTCCAAGGGGCGGCCGCCGTCCGAAGCCGAACTGGCCGAAGCGCTGGGCATGGAACTGGGCGACTACCAGAAAATGCTGCAGGACGCGCGCGGCCACCAGCTCGTGTATTTCGAGGATTT
>JAEUNN010000820.1 GCA_016791085.1 Rhodocyclaceae bacterium
CTTGCTGGCACTCGCGAATGGCACCAGCAGGCGCGCGCTCACGCCCTACGAGCGTGCGCTGGCCGAAGACCTGGCAGCCATTTACTACGTGCACATACCGCAATTTCCGTCGAGTCGCGCGAGCGGCCAGGCACCCGTCTATAGTTTCGACGAATACATGCGGCAGGCGCCGGCCGACCGCAAGCAGTGGAAAATCGTGCCGGTCGATGCGCGCCCGTTCCCGGCCGAATTGCGCGACGGCGCAACGCCCGAGCCGCCCGGGCGGGCGCTGCTGCCGGCGCCGGTCGGCGCGGTGCTGGCAGCGCTGGCGCTGCTGGTTTTTGCGCTGGTCAAACTCGTTTTGCGCCGCGCGCGCCGGCGCGCCGTAATCGCTGCGGCCGTCACGCCCTGAGCTGCAGCGCTACCTATAGGGCGCGGCCGTCGAAATGCCGTACCGGCAGCGCGTCCGCGTCTATGCCTTCCAGGCAGCGCACGTTGATCGCGGCCATGGGCATGCCGTCCGGCGCGGCCGCTTCGCCGAAGGTGTGGATGCCGCAGGTCGGGCAGAAGCGGTGGCGTATCTTGTGGCGGTTGAACGTATAGGTGGCGAGTTCGGATTCGGGCGTCTGCAGCGCCAGTTGCGCGCGCGGCACGAACCACATGAGCGCGCCCTTGCGCGCGCATATCGAACAATTGCAGGCCGTGACGCCGGCAAGTTCGGCTTCGACCTCGAAGCGTACCGCGCCGCAATGGCAACTACCCTGATATTTCATGGCATGTCTCCGCTGTGCTAGGGGGTGGGCGGCTTGCGCAGCCTGCAAGGTCCGGCAGCGTCACTGTGCCGCAAGTTCCGCCGATTTCCAGCCGCCCCCCAGCGCGCGTACCAACAGCACCTGGGCGCTGCGCAGGCGGCCCTGCAGGGTGAGCAGATTCTGCCGCGCCGACAACTCCGCGGTTTGCGCCGTAAGTACGTTCAGGAAGCTCACCGTGCCGGCGCGATAGGCATTCAGCGTCAATTCCAGCGCCGTGCCGGCGGCCGCCACGGCTTCGCGCTGCACCGCGATTTCTTCCGTCAGCAGGCGGATCGCGGCCAGATTGTCTTCGACCTCCTGCAGGCCCGTCAGCACGGTCTTGCGGTAATTCGCGACGGCCTGGTCGTGGCTTGCGCGCGCGCCCGAAATGGCCGCGCTGCGCTGCCCGGCGTCGAACAGCGTGGCCGCCAGCGCCGGACCCAGCGACCAGTAACGCGCCGGGGCCGAAAACAG
>JAEUNN010000850.1 GCA_016791085.1 Rhodocyclaceae bacterium
CCGGGTTTTATCGCGATCTGGGCTACGGCCTGATTTATGCGCAGGTGCTGCCGCACTTCAAGTACGAAGATGCGGCGGTGCAGGCGGCCGTGCTGGCGCGTGCAGGCGAGCGCTCGCGACGCTGGCTGGGCGTGCTGGACCGGCATTTCATCGGACCGGATCGCAACTATGTCGTGGGCGATACCATGAGCCTGGCCGACTATCTGGGTGCCTGCCTGGTTACGGTGGGGGAAGTCATACGCCTGGATTATTCGGCTTATCCCAATGTGGTGCGCTGGCTGAACACCATCAAGGCACGCCCCGCCTGGGGCAAGGTTAACGAAGGTTTTTACCAGTATTTCGTCACCCCGTTGAAGGACGCGCCGTTCGTGGGGCTTTGAGGCGGCGCGCGCCGGCCGGGGCGGCCCGGCGCGTGCCGCGGCGCCGCAGGGCTCAGGCCCCGGCGCCGAATTCCAGGCAGAAGTCGATCAGCCTGTCCTTGCCCCAATACACCTTGCCGAGATAGAAATTCGGCCCGATCAGGCGGATTTCATCGCGTATCCAGTGCGCCAGAAACGAGGTTTCGGAATAGTCGAGCACGATGCACTCTTTTTTGTCCAGCCAGCTTTCGGACTTGTAAACCTTGGCGATGATGGCTTCCACGCCGAATGCCGTGATGCGGTTTTTCAGCACGCCTTTTTTCGCATCGAACACCTTGCCCTGCCAGCCGAAGTGGTTCACGAATTCGGCGATGCGCGCCGAATAGTCCGTGCCGGGCGCGATGATGGCCGTGCCTTTGGCCGGCCCGTCCGGTATGTCCCCGGCCGGGCTGGCACGGAACAGGTCGTCCAGTTGTTGCTGCGTCATGGACAGCAATTGCGCGACGGTATAAGTCATCGTATATCTCCTTGATGGGCCGGGGGCGAAACGGGGAACTGCCGGGCACGCCGGCCGCCTGACAGGCGGCGCGCCTCGTGCCGAAAGTATAGAGGGGCGCGCAGGCCCGCGCGAGGCCGGCGCCGCGCACCGGGCTGCGGCCCGCACGCGAGGCCGTCATGCCACGCTGTGCATATGCTCCGTCCGATCGTCAGGGTGCCCGCCGATGCCTACAGTCCTTCCGGCGCGGCCGGGCATTTACTTGCGCTTTGCGGATTGCCCGTGCGGCCCGGGCGCGGCAACCTGGCCAATGCCGCAATGCCGGACGGGGCATTTCGCCCCGTTCGCACCATTTGCATCTACGTTTTCCGGTTCCCGGCTATTCCACGCTCGGTGCGTGCGAACGCCCTTCGACAGGCTCAGGGCGAACGGGGGGGGTGCCCGTCGCTGCTGCGCAGGCTATTCAAGGCCCTGTATTCAAGGCCCTGCGGCATGCGCCCGCGCCTTCAGCGCGCCTGGGTTTCTATGTTCTCGAACAGGCGGTCGTAAATGTGCACCAGCGCGTCGCGGTCCGAACTGCCGCGCACCCAACGGCGCGTGCGCGCCAGTTCCACGGCCTGGCATTCCATATCCGACAGGCTGCCGGTATCGACCTCGCGGCCGTTGATGATGGCGCTCGCGTCGGCGCGCGCACGCTGGGCGAGCCCGAGTACGCGCATCCAGTTTTCCATGCCGCTGGTGCTGCCGCTGATCGCCGCGGCGCGCTGCACCACTTCGCTGGCCGACCCGGCGCTGGTCGCCAGGTTGTCGCCGAATTCGCCCGCCGTGCTGCGTGCCGTGCCCACCGCATCCACGAGGGCGCCGATCTGCACGTTGGCGGTGTCCATGGTTTGCGACATGGCCGCGATGGCGCGCGAAATTTCTTCCGCGGCGCGCTGCGACTGATCGGCCAGTTTGCGCACTTCGTCCGCCACGACCGCGAAGCCGCGGCCGGATTCGCCCGCGCGGGCGGCTTCGATGGCAGCGTTCAGGGCGAGCAGATTGGTCTGTTTGGCGATGCCGTCTATGTGCCCGGTCAGCCCGCGTATGGCGCCTGCCTTTTCCGCCAGATCGGCCAGTGCGGCGGTGCCGCTGTTGGCCGAACTGCGCGCCGCGCCAAGTGCCTGTGCCATGCGGCTGGCGGCCGCCGACATGGCGCTGGCGGAGTCCGCGAAGGTGCTGGCGAGCGCGTGGGTTTGCGCAGAATCGCCCGACACGCTGCCCAGCGCTTCGCTCACGTGCGCGATGGCGTTCGACAGCCCGCGCTCGGAACGCACGAATATGCGCGACAGCAAAGCTTCTTTGGCGACCGATTCCTGCGCCGCATCGACCTTGTCGACCAGGGTTTGAATCTGCACCAGCACGTCGCGGAAGGTGCCGTGCAGCCCGGTGGTCTGGATGCGGCGCGCGCTGCGGCCGTCCGAACTGGCATGCAGCGCCCCCAGAATTTCGCGGAATGCCGTTTCGGTCTGATCCAGCGCGGAATTCAAATCCACGCGTATGGCATTCATGACGGGGTCGCCAAAACTGTGCGGCAGGCGTGCCACCAGCCGGCCTTTGCCGACCTCGCGCAACATGCCCTGCAAATCCTGCAGCGCCGCGTCGGGTTTGCCGCCGGCCGGCCAGAACAGCGCCACCAGGGCCGCCGCGAGCGCCGCCAGCGCCGCCCAGGCCTGCCAGAATGCCAGCGCGCCGCCCGCTGCGATCAGCAGGGCCGCGGCGAAGCGCCGGTCAAAGCGAGAAAACCAGTTGTTCATAATCGACTCCCGCACCCTGCATGACATCTACCAGCACTTTGGTTCCGGCTTCGATGGCGTTGCGCGCGCCGGCCGCCTTTTCCGCTGCGAGCATTTGCCGATATACCGGCTCGATCTTGGCGATGGCCTCGCGGCGCGGGCAGCGCCGCACCGAGGTGTAGCCGACGATCTGCCCCTGACTGTCGAAATCCGGCGTGACGTGGGCGAACACCCAGTAAAAACTGCCGTCCTTGGCCAGGTTTTTCACGTAGGCAAACACTTCCTTGCCGGCCTGTATGGTGTCCCACACCAGCTTGAACGCCGAGCGCGGCATGTCCGGGTGGCGGATGATGTTGTGCTGGGTACCCAGCAGTTCTTCTTCGCTGTAGCCGGAAAATTCGATGAATATCGGATTGCCGTAGGTAATGCGGCCCTTGCAGTCGGTTTTCGACACTATGAAATCGTTTTCGCGCATCAGCTTCTCGCGGCTGGTTGGTGTGATGTCGCGCTTCATCCTCGCCTCTCCTCGATGGGCCGAAACGGCCATATCGGCCGCAGCGGCGCTGCGGCCGCCTGCGTCCGTCTCGTTCTCTGTAACTTCATGAATTACGTCACGCCGGAAAATTGCTTTAACCGGTTGGACGAAAGGGCGCGCCGGCGGCTATCGCGGTGCGTCCGGGAAGTCATGGTCATAGCCTGCGCCGGGCGCGCGGGTGCGGGCGCGCGCAGGCCATGCAAGGCGCGCGGCTGCGGCGCTGGCGGGGCCGGGGCTTGCGCTACCCGCGGCCGGCCGGCGCACATGCACCTGCGGGAATCAGGGGCCGGCAGCTTGCGTGAGGCTGCCGGCCACGCTTACCCGGGCGCTCCCGCGCGTGTCGTTGGCGTGCGCGGCCACGGTGCCGGCGGGCGGCGCACAGGTGGTGTAGCGCAGCACTTCGCCTACCCGCATGAACACGCCTTCGCGCCGCAAATAGGCGTTCTGCGCCGCATACGCCTGCTGTTCGGTGGCGAGCAGGGCCGCACAATCGGCATAAATGGCCGTGCCGTGCTGGCGGTATTGCAGGGCGTGCACGATTTCGTGCAGCAGGAAGGAGTTGTCGGCAGGTTTTTCGAGGTCCAGCGTATCCAGGTACAGGATGCGGTTACGCTCGGTATCGAATACCGCCATGATGCCGGCGCAGCCGTGGTCGGCCTGGCTTTCGGGACAAACGGTGTGGTGCATTTCGGCGCGCGACACGCGCTCGAAGCTGGGCAACTGTTCGACCGCCATGGACGGCAGGCCGCTGAATTTGATGGCCAGTTCCAGCAGGAAGGTGATTAGCGCCGTGTCCATCGTCGCCTCCTTTCATGGCCGGGGCCGGCCCGGTCATGGCGACCTGCCACCGGATAGCCGACATTGCCGCAAGGGCGGCGCACGATAGGTTCGCATTGCACCGGATAAGCTTGCGCCGCGGTTGCGCGGGCGGTGTGGACGGGAGAAATGGCGAGCTTCATGGGCGGTTTCCTTTCGCTGAATAAGTTTGGAAGTTTCAGTCTAAGCAAGAAATATTGCGTTGCACAATAGCCAATTTGGGCCGGTGGATAAAATGCAACACAGGCAAAATCAGTAGGTTATACTGTATGGCTTGGCGTGGTCAGCCTGGCGATTGTTGCGTTGCGCAATGGGGCTGGGGCGCGCCCGCCGCGGGGCGCGGCGGTGCTCAGGGATAGGCTGCGGGTGAGGCCAGGATGGCGGCGCAAAGGTCGGCAGACCGCCTGGTCCGCTGACATACAGGAATTGCACCCGGTCGGGCCGCGGACTGCCGTCGATTTCTTGCCCGGCCGCCTTCCACGGGTCGTCGAGCGTTCGCAAGGCGCCGAAGCTGGAATATCAACGCTGCCTGGAAGGCTTGCGGACGCGGAAAAGTGCCCCTTCCGCTGCGCCGGCCAGGGAGCCTGGACGGAGCGCCGGCGCCGCCTTACCCTATCCTCGGTCGCCGCGCCGCATGCGGCAAGCGCGTGCTGCCCGGCTCAGGGCGCGTTGGCGTGCATCGTTTCGAGCGCCTCGCCGCACTCGCGGCGGTCGCGGAACAGCAGCATTTCGCCGCCGGCCGCGAGCGCACAGCTGTGATAGGCGAGCGGCAGTCCGAAAGCGCCCGAGGCGCTGAATTCACAGGATTTGAAACGCTTCTGCAGCGTGTCGGTCACGCGTTCGCAGCGCGCCTTTTTCGGCTTGGTCCAGTCGAAGCCGTAACTGCCCGCGACGGCGAACGTGTCGGCGCCCAGCGCGTTCGTGCAAATGATCAGGCCGGCTGCGGCCAGCATCGCCAAGTTTCGATTCATGCGCTTGCCCTCGACCGTATGGTGCGCCGCAAAGTTGCCGGCCGGGAAATGTCGTCTCAGGCCAAGGCGCGGCCCACGACTTCGCCCAGGTCGCGCGACAGTTGCGCCACGCTGCGCAAACCTTCCAGCGCAGCGCGGGCGTGCTGCTGGCGGCCGGCGTCGAAACGGCGCCAGCGGTCGAACGCGCGCGCGAGGCGCGCCGCGACCTGCGGATTGACCGGATCCAGCGCGGCGATGAAATCCGCCGCGTAACGGTAGCCGGAGCCGTCCGCGGCATGAAAATGCAGCGGATTGGCGGCGCAGAAATTGCGCACCAGGGCATAAATCTTGTTCGGATTGCGGCGGTCGAAAGCCGCATGCTGGCTTAGCGCCTTGACCGCCTCCAGCGTGCCGGGCAGGCGCGACATGGCCTGCACGGCCAGCCATTTGTCCACCACCAGGGCTTCGTCCTTCCAGCGCGCGTAAAAGGCCGCCAGCGCGGCGGCGCGCTGCGGGCAGTCGCGCTGGGCGAGTTGCGTCAGCGCGGCCATCTGGTCGGTCATGTTGTCGGCGCGCTCGAATTGCGCCACGCATAGCGCAAGGCCGTGTTCGTCGCCGGCTTCCATCAGATAGGCCAGGGCCAGATTGCGCAGCGCGCGCGCGCCCATGGCGGCGGGTTCCGGCGCATAGGGGCCGGCGATGGCGTGGCGCTCGTAGGCCGCCGCCCACTGCGCCCGCAGGCGCGTCGCCAGCGCGGCCAGGAAGGCGCGGCGGGCGCCATGCACGGCTTGCGGATCGATAATGTCCATCTGATCGCCCAGCCAGATTTCCGACGGCAACATGAGCGCTTCGGCAGCAAATGCCGGATCGTCTGCGGCCTGCGCCAGCGTGTGCGCCACCGCATCGACGAAAAAGTCCGGCACATCCACGGCGCCGCCCGCCTGCAGCGACGCCACGCCGGCCAGCATGAGCCGCGTGGCCAGGCGTTGGCCGGCTTCCCAGCGGTTGAAGGGGTCGGCGTCGTGCGCCATGAGCAGCGCCAGTTCGGCGTCGCTGTAGTCGTAGGTCAGCAGCACCGGCGCGGAAAAGCCGCGCAATAGCGAGGGCACCGGCGCGACCGCGATATTTTCGAACACCAGCTGCTGGGTTTCCTGCGTGAGCGAGTGCACCTGCGTGCCGGTCAGGTCGGCGCCGTCCGGGCCGACCAGGCCGACCGCCAGCGGAATGTGGAAAGCTTCGCGGCGGTAGGCCACGCCTTCGCGCTCCAGCGTGCGCTCGTAGGCCGTGGGCGGGCAGCTTTGCGTGAAGGTGAGCACGAAGCGCCGCGCCGCCGCGTCGTATTCCCCGCGCGCGGCGAGCCGCGGCGTGCCGGCCTGGCCGTACCAGTTGCGGAACTGCGCGAGGTCCAGGCCCGAAGCATCCTGCATGGCCTGGGCGAAATCGTCACAGGTCACGGCGGCGCCGTCGTGGCGCTGGAAATACAGGCGCATGCCGGCCTGAAATTTTTCCTCGCCCAGCAGGGTGTGCATCATGCGCACGACTTCGGCGCCTTTTTCATACACGGTCGAGGTGTAGAAATTGTTGATTTCGACATAGCTGGCCGGCCGCACGGGGTGCGCCATGGGGCCGGCGTCCTCGGGAAATTGCGTCGCGCGCAGACCGCGCACTTCCTGTATGCGCGCCACCCAGCGCGAGTACATGTCGGCGCCGTATTCCTGATCGCGGAACACGGTGAGGCCCTCTTTGAGCGACAGCTGGAACCAGTCGCGGCAGGTCACGCGATTGCCGGTCCAGTTGTGAAAATATTCGTGCGCGACCACCCGGTCTATGCCCTGATAGTCCATGTCCGTGGCCGTGTCGGGGCGCGCCAGCACGTACTTGGTGTTGAATATGTTGAGCCCCTTGTTTTCCATGGCGCCCATATTGAAATCGCCTACCGCGACGATCATGTAGCAATCCAGGTCCAGTTCCAGGCCGAAGCGCCGTTCGTCCCAGGCCATGGATTTTTTTAGCGCGTGCATGGCAAAGCCGCACTGGTCCAGTTTGCCCGGCTCGACGAATACCGACAGCGCCGCACGGCGCCCCGAGCGCGTGATGTAGTGGTCGTCCAGCCGGTCCAGTTTGGCCGCCACCAGGGCGAAAAGGTAGCAGGGCTTGCGGAACGGGTCTTCCCAGCGCGCGAAGTGGCGGCCGTCCGGGTCCTCGCCGGCCGCGACCAGATTGCCGTTGGCGAGCAGCACCGGGAAGCGCGCGCGCTCGGCGTGCAGGGTCACGCCGTAGCGCGACATGACGTCCGGGCGGTCCAGAAACCAGGTGATGCGCCGGAAGCCTTCGGCCTCGCACTGCGTGAAATAGCCGTCCTTGGAGCGGAACATGCCGGACAGCCGGGTGTTGTTGTCGGGCCGTATGCGCACGCGCGTGTGCAGCGTGAATGCCGCGGGCGGCGCGGCGATCACGAGGCGATCACCGCTAATTTCGTATTCCCCGGCCGCGAGCGGGCGGCCGTCCAGCGCGATGGACAAGGTTTCCAGATCTTCCCCGTCCAGCAGCAGCGGTCCGGGCAAGGTGCCGGCGCGGCGCAGCGCCAGGTCGGCCGTCACCTCGGTGTAGCCGTCCATGATCTGGAAATCCAGCTCCACCGTGTCGATCAGATAGTTGGGCGGCGTGTATTCGGAAAGATGGATGGCCTGGGGCGTGGATTCGCGCATGGCTATGCTCCTGCGGGGGACGGCGATACGAAAGACCGGCAATGTTACAGGCAGATCGCCCGCCGGTAGGTTCAACCGCGGAATCTGCGGCGCGCCGGCAGGGCGCGGAATTTGCCGGACTTACACGTCCAACGTGTGGAGTTGCGCGGCCGCACGCCCCTGGTCCAGCCTGAGCGTGGCCACCGACACCGGCAGGCTGAAGCGCCGCGGCCCGGCCGAACCCGGATTCACGTACAGCACGCCATCCTGTTCGCGCACGGCCGGCCGGTGCGAGTGCCCGGCGATCACCACGCCATAGCCTTGCCCTGCGGGGTCCATGCGCAATTGTTTGAGGTCGTGGATCACCAATATTTTCACGTCCTGAATTTCCAGCCTGGCGATTTCCGGCAGCGCCTCGGCCCAGTCGCCGTGGTCGTTATTGCCACGCACGGCGGTGAGCGGCGCAATGGCCGCGAGTGCCGCCAGGATGGCCGCATCGCAAATGTCGCCGGCGTGGATGATCGCGTCGCAGCCGACCAGACGCGCCAGCGCCTGCGGCCGCAGCAGGCCATGGGTGTCGGAAATCAGGCCGATTCGGTGGATCATGGTGCTGCCCTGCAGCCGGGATGGCATGTGCTAGTCCGTGCTGGCGACGTCACGGCCGGGATTGGCCGGGGCCGAATAAAAACTATGCCCGTCCGGCGCCAGCTTCAGGCGCGCGCGTATCGCGCGCAATTGCTGAACCAGCCGCTCGCGCCGGCGCGGTGCTTTCAGCCTGGCCGGAAGGCGGCTTAGCCAGTGACCGTTGGGGCCGGCCGCCGCAGCGCGCCGCTGCGACAGCTGCCGGCTGGTCGGCATGGGCCGGGACGCCAGAATTGCGATGCAATGATCGAGTTGCGCGGGCGCACTGAACAGCAACTCATATTCCAGATAGCGTACGCGCAGACAAACATAGCCGCGCTGCGGAACCGGCTGCGGCGCCGGCGGCGCCCAGCCTGCGCCGCCCGGCGCATTCGGCAGGTGCACCCAGAATGCCAGTGGCGCAAAGCGCCAATCCTTTTCGAAGCTGAAGCGGACAGTGGCGCGCATGGGGACGGGCCTCAGCGGTTCTGTGCCGTCGCCATGTGGCGATCGAAATTGCGCCGGTAATTGTCGATGCTCGGGTCCGGCATTTGCCGGTATTGCGCGACCGAATACTCGATCCTGTCGGCGCGCGCCGCGGCCATCTGTAGCTGCGTATCAAACCCGGTGGCGCTTACCCGGGCGTTGAAGCGCGCCGTCCCGTGCAGCATGGATGCGCTCACCTCGCCGCGCGCCGGAAACTGTGCGAGTTGCCGCTTGGACATGCGGATGTGTTCGTCGGCGTGCTGGCAGAACTGGGCGTCAGTGGTGTCGGGCATTAACAATGCTCCGGAAGCGGGCGTGCTGCAAATGTAGCTTGGGACACCGAGGCGCGTAAATTGTCCCGGATGGGCACGGCGCGGCAAATTCCGGACGATTTGCGGACCGGCGCGAAACATCGCTCAGCGCCCGTTCGGCGAAATGTTGGTGCCGGCATTGCCGCTTTCGAACCACAGTTCGACCTGCGGCAGCCGTTGCGCCACCTCTGCCGCCAAGGCGCGAAACTGCGCATCTTCGGTGCATGCTTCGAATGCAAACCAATCCGCCGCGACGCTGCCGCCGCCGCAGCGCGCCTGCAGCCGCGCGCGCTGGTCGTAGCGCACGTGTTCGAGCAGCAGCTTACTTTCCGGTACGACTTCGCCCCAGCTGGTGAGCTTGTCGCCGCGTTCGTGCGCGCCAAACTCCAGGAAGAAGCAGATGCCGGCCTTGTCGTAAAAGATCGCCAGCAACTGGATGGAGGCCGGCCGCTCGCGCCGATAGCGCGGGAAAGTGCCGGCAAAACCCATGGCTTTGAGGGCAGGAATCAATTCCGTCTTGAGCGCTGCGGACATGCGCTGGCTTGGCGTTTGCATCATGGGCTCGGCTAGGGGGTAGGCCGCGCGGGGCCGTCCCAGCACCGGGTGGCGCCGGCAGTCTGGCCTTTCCGGTGGCTCGTGTTTAGCGGCAGTTTAGTTGGCGACATCGTTAAAGGCCAAAACTGCAAAACGCGAAATCGCATTTCGCCTCTCGTCCTCCGCAATTTCCGCGGGTGGGGCTTGGACCCACCAAAACATGTCCGGCTACGCGAGAATATTTCAGCGCCGCCTATCCAGCGCCAGTATCGATAGTCCGGCGGCCATGAAGGTGATGCCTGCCGCAATGTTGCTTGCCACCAGCGCCTTGGGGCGGCGCGACAGCCACCCGGCCAGGTGCGCGGAAAACCCGCCCAGCAGCGTAAAAATGATGGCCGTGAGCAGCGCAAACATGGCCCCATAGACCAGCATCTGCACATGCACCGACCCGCGCGCGACGGATACGAACTGCGGAATGAAGGCGACCACGAACAGCCCGGGCTTGGGGTTGAGCACATTGGACAGCAGCCCGGTCAGGAACACCCGCCGCAGCGGCTGCCGATCCGCCGGCGAGAAAGAAATGAGGCCGCGCGACGTGATGGCCTTGTAGCCCAGCCACAGCAGGTAGGCGGCGCCGGCGAGCTTGACGGCCCAGAAAGCCAGCGCGGAAGTCTGCAGAACCAGCGCCAACCCCAGGGTGGCGGCCAGCGTATGCAGCATGATTCCCAGGCCTGCCCCCGCCGACGACGCCGCCGCGGCACACCAGCCCTGGCTCAGGCCACGGCTTACCGCGAGCAGGTTGTCGGGGCCGGGAGCGATCACGACCAGCAGGACGGCTGCCAGGTAGGCGATGAGAATTTCGGGCGGGAACATGAAGTGGCTTGCTCGGCAAAATCAAGGTGGACGTGAGCGTCGCTTGCGATCGCTCCTGCAGTTCTGCATGGCTGTGCGGAGCGCGCCGGATTTCGGCGCGGCTACATCGGCGCCCGGCCGGCGGCGGTCGTGGCGGTTTGGGCGCAGCCGGCGGCAAGTGTAACCACGGCCGCACGTACGCGGCAAGTCCGCGCGCGCC
>JAEUNN010000856.1 GCA_016791085.1 Rhodocyclaceae bacterium
GACGCGCGCCGCGTCGAAGCGCACGGCGACCTGGCGGATTTCGGCGATCTGATACGCGGCACCATCGCCGCCTATTACGAGCACCGCGACGCCGGCTATTCCGCGCCGGGCCAGATCGCGGCCTTCGCCGAAGCCACCACCCAGCGCGGCGCCAGCGCCAGCCTGCTGCTCGACGATGCCACGGCCGTGGATCTGAAAGTAGACCAGCGCGACGCCACCAGCCAGGACATGCATGCCGAACAGGCCGCCCTGCGCCGGCGCATGAACGACAACTGGACCGTCACGCTGGCCGCGCGCCACGACCTGCGCGACACGCGCCTGCCCACGCAAATCGTCAGCCCGCTGCTGGCCCAGCAGGGCGCGCGCACCGACCTGCAGGCGCGCCTCGACTACCGGCCCGACGGCGCGCCGCCGCTGCCGCTGCAAGTCCCGGCCGCGGGCGAACCGCCCGCCAACACGCCCTGGGAAGCTTACGGCTACCTGCAGGGTACCGTACAACGCAGCGGCAGCCGCGCCGCCAACGATCGCGCCGGCGTGGGCGGAAGCTGGCAGCTGAACGAGCGCCTGCGCCTGAGCGGAGAACTGTCGGCCGGCGACGGCGGCCCCGGCGGCAAGCTGGCCGGCGACTGGCGCGTGAATGACCGTTCCAACTATTACCTGACGTACACGCAGGAAACCGAACGCCCGGACGTGGCGTATCGCGGCCGTTTCGGCAACCTGACCAGCGGCAGCCGCTACCGCTTGAGCAACGAGGTCGGCCTGTTCGGCGAAACGCGGCTCGCGCGCGGCACCGGCCCGGAAAGCCTGACCCAGGCGTTTGGCTTGGAACTCGCGCCCAACGACCGCTGGACCAGCGCCTTCAAATTCGAAACCGGCCGCGTATCCGATCCGCTGGCCGGCGACATGCGGCGCCAGGCCCTGGGCGGCGCGCTGGCCTACCGCGACAGCCGCACCAAATACACCGGCAACCTCGAATATCGCCACGAAACCGGAACCGGCGGCGACCGCAATACCTGGCTCGCGCGCAACACCCTGGGCCACCAGGTCGACCCGGCCTGGCGCCTGCTGGGCAAGCTGAATTTTTCCGTCAGCAAATCTTCCAAGGGCGATTTTTACAACGGCGACTTCAGCGAATTCGTGCTCGGCGCGGCCTACCGCCCGGTCGATAACGACCGCTGGAACACCCTGGTCAAATACACGCACTTCTACAACCTGCCCTCGCCGGGCCAGGTGAACGCCACCAACACCGCGCTGCTCGATTACGCACAGAAAAGCCAGGTGTTTTCGCTCGACACCAT
>JAEUNN010000869.1 GCA_016791085.1 Rhodocyclaceae bacterium
GGCCAGAATCCCCGCCAAAATTGCCGGTGCATTAGATTCGCCTACGAGCATGACTCGCGCGCAGCCCGACAACTACGCGCATGGCGGACGGGGCATTTTGCCCCGTCCGCAGGATTTCGGCGATCGGTAAGGGAAATTCGGTGGCATGTCACCCGTCCGAAACTGGTCGCGACGAGGTCGGTACCCCGTCCCGCTTCGGGGTGGCGCCAGCGATTACGGACGGCGTCTGGGCGGCGGGTTCATTTTTGCCGCAGGAACTCCTCAATGCCAACCCCAGCCTGCTTGAGGATGGCGCGCAGTGTGCCCTCCGGTATGTCGCCCGGGTGGTTAGGAATTGTCGTATATCGGCCGAGCGCGGGGTTGATCCAGATTTCGTGAGAACCTGCGGCCTGGCGATGAAACCGCAGGCCAAGTGCCCGGAGACGGGCGACCACGTCGCGATAACGAAATCCCGCGAGCGCTCCCATCAGGTTGCGACGATCAGCGGATAATCAAAACTTTCCGATGCCGGAACGAGCGCGGCTGAACTGGCAGGCGATTGAGCGTCCAATAACTTCCTGGCAACGTCGCGCGCAATTTCAAGCGTTTCCTGGATGGTGCGCCCTTGGGCAACCAGTCCTTGCACATCATCGCTGGTGGCGAGGTACACGCCTTCGGGCAGCTTTTCAATGTGCAGGCGAATCACGTGTTCCATGTCGGTCCCTTCAGAGGCAAGCAAGCCTGCACGCACATGAAGCATGGTGGCAAGGCTAGGAATTCCGCAAACAAGCCTACCACAGGGAGAAACCCTGGGGTAAGCTCCCGTCGCGATCCAAGGCCCGAAGGCACCGACCTGCGCTTCAACTACAAAATCGTCGGCGGCTGTGTACCGGGCCTGCGCTCGACCGACGCCGGCTCCGGCAACGGCAATGAACTCACCAGCGGCAGCACAAACGGAACCTGCCGCGGCGCCGACTGCCCCCGCATCGACTCCTGGGAGGGCCAGTCCGTCACCGGCGGCGACATCGTCGGCACCGAAGTGATAGACAGCCGCCGCAATCAAATCAGTCAGGACTTCAACGGCAGCTGCCTCGCCACCCAAGCCACCGATGCCAACGGCCAGCCCGTCACCTACACACGCGACGCGCAAAACCGCATCACCCGCACGAGCGATGCGCTCGGCCGCACCACCGTCTTTGGCTACGACGAACGCGGCAATCGTAACGCGATCATGGGCGAAAGGGGTCCATGAGGAAAGCGGGGAAAGGGGTCAGCTTCGAGTTGTTTTTGACGCACAAGACTTATTCGTTGCTGACCCCTTCCCCGGAACAGCCCCCTTCCCCGCACCACGCCCCGCTCTGCTATCTTTGGACTTTCCTTGAAAAAGCCCGCCGCGAGCCGCGCCCAGATCCGCGACACGCACGGCACGCAGCCCAGCTTCACGGCGGATGCGCCGGGGCGTTACCGCCTGCAACTCGAAGTACGCGACGCGAGCCAGGCCGGCATCCCCGATACGGTCGATATCATCGCCAGCGCCGCCCAGTTTCCGCCGGCCGCCGCGGCCGGCGGCGACCAATCGGTTGGCGTGACTCAGCGCGTGCAACTGGATGGGGGCGCGAGCCTGGACCCGAATCGCGCCGGAGGCATTAGCGCCTGGAAGTGGCGCTTCAGCGCGATGCCGCAGGCAAGCCGTGCCACGATCGGCGGCGCCAATGGCGAGCGCGCCCATTTCCGCCGCGCCCGCCACCTGTGCCAACGTGCGCGGCGGCGCCCGCATCAAGACGATTCAGTTGCCCGGCCGGCCGGCGTACCGACATCGACTACCACGCCAGCTGGAACGGCCCGATCACCCTCACCCGCAGGCTGGACGACGGTAAGCGCTCCACCAACCCCATCCTTCTCAGGCGTTGGCGTTTGTGAGTAAATCCGTAGCGTTGAGGTTCCAGGGCAGAAGAGCTTCGAAATGGTCGGCGGAAGTGGCAAAGGGCAGACGGGACAGGACGTGGCGCAGCCAGGTGAAGGGCTCGATGGAGTTCGCCTTGGCCGTCTCGATGAGGGAGTAGAGCCGGGCACTGGCG
>JAEUNN010000878.1 GCA_016791085.1 Rhodocyclaceae bacterium
TCGCCTGGATTTGGCACGTGGCGCCGCGCATGGGGCCGGTGCTGCCGGCCGCGGCGCCCGAGCGGCGCAGCCTGGCCGAACATCTGGCGGCTTGCGGCCGCGCCGTCTGGCGCACCCACGGCCACGCGGCCTGGGTGGCCAGGCTGCGCGACATCCTGGCACGGCGGCTGGAACTGCGCCATCCCGAAATGGCCGCCGCGGGCGACCTGCCGGCGCGGCTCGCCGCGCACACCGGGCTCGCGACCGCGGCCGTCACCCAGGCGCTCAGCGGCGACGTGCGCCACCGCCATGCTTTCGTGCAGACGGTGCAAACCCTGCACCTGCTGCTGCGCAAGCTGTAAGTTGCGGGGCGGGCCTACTTACCTTTTTCTGATCAGTTCTATCGACATGGCACTCGAAAGCGAAAAGCTGCAACAGGTACAGGCGCTGCTGCAGCGCCTGCAGGGCGAACTTTCCAAGGCCCTGATCGGCCAGCGCGAGGTGGTCGATCAGGTGCTGGTCGGGCTCATCGCGGATGGCCACGTACTCATAGAAGGTGTACCCGGACTGGGCAAGACGCTGCTCGTGAAGGCGCTTGCGAAAACCTTTTCCGGCCTGTTCGGGCGCATACAGTTCACGCCCGACCTGATGCCTTCCGACGTGGTCGGCCACACCTATTACGACATGCCCAACGCGCGCTTCGTGACGCGCGAAGGTCCGGTGTTCACAAATTTGCTGCTGGCCGACGAAATCAACCGGGCGCCCGCCAAAACCCAGGCCGCGCTGCTCGAAGCCATGCAGGAGCGCCAGGTCACGCTGGAAGGCAAGCCGCTCGCCCTGCCGCGGCCGTTCATGGTGCTGGCCACCCAGAACCCCATAGAACAGGAAGGTACTTATCCGCTGCCCGAAGCGCAAATGGACCGCTTTCTGCTCAAAATCCGCATCGACTATCCGAGCGCGGACGAAGAAGCCGAACTGACGCGCCGCGTCACGGCCGGCAAAACCGGCGCCGAACTGTCGGTGGACGAGGTCGCCACCCTGGTGCCGGCGCAAACCGTGCTGGCGCTGCAGCAGTGCGCCGGGCAGGTGGAAATCGACGCCCGCGTGCTCGACTATGCGGTGGCCGTGGTGCGCGCCACGCGGGCCAGTCCGCACCTGTCGTGCGGCGCCGGTCCGCGCGGCAGCATCGCGCTGGTACGCGCCGCGCGCGCCCAGGCGCTGGCGGGCGGGCGCGGCTATGTCACGCCGGACGACATCAAGACGGTCGCCAAGCCCGTGCTGCGTCATCGCATCAGTCTGGGCGCCGAGGCGGAAATCGAAGGCCAGCACGCCGACGGCGTGATCGAGGCGCTGCTGGCCCAGGTTCCGGCGCCGCGCTTGTGATCGTGCATACCCCGGTCCGCCGCTTTGAAATCTCGATAGATGCCTGAATTGGTCAATGTTCCTGGGCCTGAGTGCGCGCCCGGTGCGACGCTGCCCCGCTGCGCGCCCGACGGCTCGACCGGCGCGCCGCCCGCCGTCGTGGCTGCACCTTGCCGGGGACGGCAATGCGCCCCCTCGCGCCAGGCCAGTCAACGCGCGCGCCGCAGCCGCGCGCGCGCCCAGGCGAGGAATGCAGGATGAGTGCCGCGGTCGGCCGCCTGCCGGTGCCGCACCGCAATCTGCTGCTTGCGCTGGCGGCCTGGTTCGCGCTGGGCGTCGCGGCGATACCGGTCGATGCGCTGCTGCCGGCGTGGCAGGCGGCGGGGCTCACGCTGGGCGGGCTGGCGCTGGGCGACTGGATTGCCGCGCGCCTGCGCGGCAATCCGCTCACGGTCGAACGGCAGCTCGCGCGCACCTGGCCGGTCGGCACCTGGCAGGGCGTGACCTTGCGGCTCACGCTGGGCGGGCGCGGCCGCATCGCCGGCCGCCTGTACGACGCGCATCCGCCGGCTTTCGAGGCAGAGGCGCAGCCCGCGCACTTCCAGTTGCGCGCCGGCGAGGCGCTGTTGCTGACTTACCGACTGTATGCCAGCGAGCGCGGGCGCCACGAATTCGGCCGCGTGGCGCTGCGCATCACCTCGCCTTTCGGCCTCTGGCAAATGAGCGGCGAGGGCGGCGCGCCGGATGTCGTGCGCGTCTATCCGGATTTTGCCCGGGTGCGCCGCTACAGCCTGCTCGCCACCGACAACCGTCTGTCACAAATGGGCATGCTGCTGCGCCGGCGCCGCGGCGAAGGACTGGAATTCCGCCAGTTGCGCGACTATCGCCGCGACGACAGCCCGCGCAGCGTGGACTGGAAAGCCACCGCGCGCGCCGGCAAGCTGGTGGCGCGCGAATACCAGGACGAGCGCGACCAGCAAATCGTGTTCATGCTCGACTGCGGCGTGCGCATGCGCACCCGGGACGCCACGCTGTCGCACTTCGACCATGCCTTGAATGCCGCGCTGCTGTTGGCCTATGTGGGCCTGCGCCAGGGTGACGCGGTGGGCCTGGCCGGTTTCGGACTGGACCAGCCGCGCTACCTGCCGCCGCGCAAATCCGCCGGGGCGCTGAATACCCTCATTAACGCGAGCTACGACCTGCAGCCCACCACCCAGGTGCCGGACTATCTGGTGGCCGCGCAATTCGTGGCCACGCGGCTGGCGCGGCGCGCGCTCATCGTGCTGCTCACCAACCTGCGCGACGAAGACGAAGGCACGCTGCTGCCGGCACTGCGCCTGCTGCGGCGGCGCCACGAAGTAAGTCTTGCCAACCTGCGCGAACCCTGGCTGGAAGAGTTGACCGCCCATGCGCCGCGCGACTTCGACGCCGCGCTCACCTACGCGGCGGCGCAGGACTATGCCAGCGCGCGCACGCGCCATATCGCCCAGCTTGCCGCGGCCGGCGTGCATGTCGTGGATACCACGCCGGCGAAATTGCCCGCGGCCCTGGTCAATCACTACTGGGAATTGAAGCGGGCCGGCGTGTTGTAGCAGGCGCCCAACCGGGCTTGCGGCGGAACGCCCGCCGGCCTGGTGTCGTGGCGAATCCGTGGCCGGCAGTCCGCCCGACCGTCGCTAAACGGAATAAGCCCATGAACCTACATTCCTCAGTTGACCGCTTCGAAGCTTCGATAAACGGTTGAAAGAGTGCAATTTTCGAGAACTTCTCAAGCGCACCATGCGGGTGAGCCGCGCTACGCACCCGATGGCACGACGGGCGCGCCGCCTGCCGTTGTTGCTCCTCCTTGCAGGGGGCGGCCATGCGCGTCGTCGCGCCTAGGCAGACAACGCGCCCGCCGCACCCTCGGGCGCGTCCAACTGAGGAATGTAGGATGAAAAAGGGCTGAAGATTGCTCTTCAGCCCTTATGCCGCAGCCCGCTTGCGGGCTGCGCGTACCACTTTTTTCTTGCGGATCGGCTAACTCAGGCCTTGCGGCGGGCGGCCGCGACTCCGGCCAGGGCGAGGCCCAGCAGACCCATCGTGGCGGGTTCCGGCGTGCGATTCGGGTCCGTGGTCGAGTCGTTGTACGACACGTTGATTTGTCCGCCCGGGCCGGCGTTCTGCGTGTAAGCGGCCGAGTAGAACACCGGCGTCGGGTCGAAGCCGCCACCGGTAATGGTGCCGGACGCCAGCACGCTCAGAGAGTTGCCGGTCGGGGTGACCTGGTACACGGTCAAGGTTTCGGTGAAGGTGCCCATCCCGGTGGTGAATTCTTTCGTGAACGTGGTGCCCACGGTAACGCCCATGGGCTGTACCGCGAACGTGACCGACTGTCCCGACGCCAGGCCGATGTTGCTGCCCACGACGGCGGCCACAAACCAGGCGCCGGTATCGTTGATGGTGGTCGCGGTGGTGACGTCACCGGTATCGGCGGTCATGGTGCCGAACGTGACCACATTGAACTCGGCCACGATCGGAACGGCCGACGCCGATCCGGCAAAACCGGCTGCTGCGACGGCCATGGCGGCCGCGAAACGAGAAATTTTCATGCGAAACCCTTTTATTGGTAAAAATAAT
>JAEUNN010000879.1 GCA_016791085.1 Rhodocyclaceae bacterium
GCGATCCGGTGACCACGCTGCGCATCTTCAATATCAATACGCAGAAAATCGTCGAGGCGGTCATCCAGACCCCGGGCGGGCAGGTAACTTACGAGGGCAATGCCCGAATCGACGGCGTGCCCGGCAGCGGAGCCCCGATCCTGCTCAATTTTCGTGACGCGACCGGGGCAAAGACCGGTCGCTTGTTTCCTACCGGCAACCGCATGGACGTGATCGACGGCATCGAGGTGTCGCTCGTCGATTTTGCGACGCCACTGGTTTTCGTTCCAGCCGAGGCGCTGGGTAAAACCGGCCATGAAAGCAAGGCCGAACTGGATGCCGATGTTGCGCTGAAGGCCAGGCTCGAGGCTATCCGTCTGCAGATTGCCGAGAAGGCAGGGCTCGGCAATGTGCGCGAAAAGGTGCTGCCCAAGATCGCCCTGGTGGCGCCGCCGCGTGCCGGCGGTGTTATCGCTTCGCGTTACTTCACCCCGTGGAGCTGCCACTCGGCCTATGCGGTGACCGGGGCGCTGTGCCTTTCCGCGGCGAGCGTCATTCCCGGCACCGTGGTCCAGCGTCTGGCGCGCCGCAACTTGGCGGAACCCGATCTGATCACGATTGAACAGCCGGCGGGGACGCTCGACATCCGCCTGCAGATCGAAGGCGATCCGCAGGCGGATGAGCCGCGGATTCCCTCGGCGGGCCTGATCAGAACCGCGCGCAAGCTGTTCAAAGGCAAGGTGCTGCTGCCCATCGAAGCTTGAGCGTGGTGTGCATGTATCGCCCCGGTTCCCGCGGCGGCCGCCAGGTTTGAGGCTGGCGCTGCTGGCCGGCTCGGCCCGACTACGCCTGCAGCTTGCTCCGCTCCGGCGCAGCCGGCCGCGTGGACCGTGCGTCAAGCCGGCCCGCGCGGCGCGACTGCAGCCGCCCTGCCGTCGCAATTCAGCCGGCGCGGGCCGCCGGGATCAGTGGTGCTGCCAGTGTCCCGGACGTTCGCGCCAATGGCGGCCGTCGCGGTCCCAACGGTGCGGCACCCAGCGATAGCCGGGACGGCTGCGTTCCCAGCGCCCGGTAACCCAGACGTAGCGGCCGCCGGCCCAGGCCCAGTTGCCGTCTATCCAGACATAGCCCTGGCCCGGCCTGGGGCCGATATATTCGACCTGTGCCGGTGGCGGTGCGACCATTACCGCTTCGCCGTAGTACGGACCCGGCGCGGGCGCCACGACGCAAGCGGCCAGGAGCAGCGCGCTCAGGCCGGATAAAACGAGCAGTTTCGGTTTCATGTGCGTGTTCCTCAATCAGCCTGTTTGTTGCATGACCCGGATCGGCTGCGGCCGGGCCCGGTGATCGCTGGTGCGCGGCCGCACGCGCGTAGCGTACAAAATGCGTGCACCCCTACACGGTCGGAGCCCTGCAAGGCCAGCCGGCATGCGGCCAGTTGGCAAGGGCTGTACCGTCGAGCCATTAACGAGCCGCGTGCGCGCCGGAACTACCGCAATCCCGCGATCTTACGAATCATTACATTCGCATCGGGACGGCGTGTTTGCCGCGCGGCCGGGGCAATGCGGGCAATTCCCGCAGACCGTCGACGGCGCGGGCCTGCCGGCCGTCTGCGGGCGCGGGAAATTCCCACGCCGGAGCGCCCGGTCCGCAGCTTGCGGCAGTGCCACAGGCCGGGCTGCATGGCCGGTTTGCCGTATGCTTCGCTTTTTTCCGACCGTGCCGCGCGAGGCGATCGATGCTCAACTTTCAACCCGGCATATTGGCCCCGCTGCCGCCGGCAGCGCGTTATCTGGCGTTCGATCTGGTGCCCGGCGGCGACCCGCAGGGCGCGCTGCGCGCCCTGCAGTTGCATTGTGACGGCGCAGCCTGCGTGTGCGGCATAGGGCCGGGACTGGTGGCGGCGCTGGGCCGTAGTGTGCCGGGGCTGCATCCTTTTCCCGATCTGTCCGCGGCAGCGGTGACGATCCCTGCGACGCCTCACACCGCATGGTGCTGGCTGCGCGGCGACGAACGCGGCGAGGTCGTGCTGCGCTCGCAGCGCCTCGTGCAGGCGCTGGGGCCCGATTTGGCCGCTGTGCAGGTGGTCGATGCGTTCGTGCATGCCGGCGGCAGGGATTTGACCGGCTATGAGGACGGTACCGAAAACCCCGCCGGCGACGCCGCGCGTGGCACCGCCATCGTGGACGGGCGCGGTGCCGGACTGGATGGTTCGAGCTACGTGGCCGTGCAGCAATGGGAGCACGATTTTGCAGCATTCGATGCCATGCCGCCGGCCGATCAGGACCATGCCATAGGCCGGCGCCGCAGCGACAACGAAGAACTGGACGAGGCGCCCGAATCCGCCCACGTCAAGCGCACCGCGCAGGAAAGTTTCAGCCCGGAAGCGTTTGTGTGGCGCCGCTCCATGCCCTGGGCAGACGGCGCCGCCGCGGGCCTCATGTTCGTGGCTTACGGCCACAGCCTGGAGGCCTTCGAGGTGCAGTTGCGGCGCATGGCCGGCATCGAAGATGGAATCGTCGATGCCCTGTTCGGCTTTTCGCGGCCGCGCACGGGCGCCTACTACTGGTGCCCGCCCTGCATCGAGGGCCGGCTGGATTTGCGCGCACTGGGACTCGCTTAGCGTTCCATCAGGCCGGCGCGCCGCGCGCGCGGACACCGGCTTCAGTCGCCGTCCCGATTCCTGTCCGGCAAGCCGCGCGCGATGCGCCAGGCCATCGCCGCGAGTACGCCGACCGCCAAGGCCAGGCTGCCCCACAAGGTCCAGGTGCGCCAGGGTGGCGCGGGCCGCAATACGGCCGGCGTGCCGGAAAACCGCGGTGCACCGGTGCCGGCGTGGGCGATCGTAATCCCCGGCGCCGCCTTGCCGTCATAGCCCGGCACCAGGCTCGTGATGGGCAACGCCACCGGGCCGGCGCGCAGCGAGCCGTAGGCGAGCTGGTAAGGTCCGGGCCCTTGCGCGGCAAACACGACCTCCTGCGCAACCCAGCCGATCGTGACGGTAGGCGCGCCGGCGAAATTGCCGCTGTCGGCGCGCAGGGCGATATGGCTGCCCGCTTCGAGCCGCAGTTCGATGTCCGGCGCATAGCTTTCGCCGGCCTCGCGATGCAGGCGGTAGGCCACGCTGTGGGCCAGCAGGCGCCATGGCTTGCCGGCTTGCGTTCGCACCAGGATGGATACCGGTACCACTTCGTTTTGTGCAGCCGGATGGATGCGCAGGCGATCGACGGGGTAGCGGCCCTCCGGGTCGAATTCGTATTGCGCGCTCGTGTGCGAACTGCCGGCCAGGGTTTTCCAGCGCCGCGCGGGCGCCTGGGTGACAGGAGCGGCCTGCACGCGCAGCGCGGAAATTTCCCCATGGTTGACCGGCCCGACATAGCGCAAGCGCAGGTATTTGGCAGATTCCGGCGCGAAATCTATGTGCGCCCGGCGCAGTTCGGCGCCGCCCGCGGACAGTTGCAGCAGCGGCGCGTTTTGCACCAGCACGCGCCAGCTGCGCAGATCGTCACTGGCTTCCACGTCCATGCCGGCGTTGAGCGCCGTGGTGCCGGTTTTCCATTCGATTTCGAGGCTGGCCACGACGCCGGAAAATCCCGTCAGGTCGGCCAGGTAGGTGGACGGCGGCCGATTTGCGCGCCCTGCCGGCAGCGGCGCGAGCACCTTGGCCACCTGTCCGTCTGGAGCAAGTTCGACTTGTATGGGCGGGCGCGCCGCGGCACCTCTGTCTTCGGGCAGCGCAAATAGCGGCACGCGCTGCATGGGGCTGTTCTGCCTGTCCGGCGGCGGCGGGCGCAATGCGAACGCCACCGCTTCGCCGCGCGCGTTGAACATGGCCAGATCGCCCAGATCGCTGCGGCGCACGTCAGCATACACGGCGTCGGGCAGTGCGTAGCGATAAAAGGGGGCATGACCGGGCGCCGTGACGGGAATGGAATAGGCGTAATCATCCGGCACCGGGCTGGCATGCGCGGCGCACAGTGCCATGCCTGCCGCCGCCAGCGCGGCGCAGCAGCGCAAAGCCGCGTGCACGGCCGTGCGCGCGCCGGGTAAGTCGGGCACCGCGCGCATCAGCGCGGCTCCGCCCCGGGCTTTTGTGCCGGGGGCACGGGCGCCAGGTAGCCGATCACCAGCATGACCAGCCCCACGCCCATGAATGCGACGATGCGCGCGACGGTGCCGGAATTTGCCAGATCGACCAGCAGCAATTTGAGCACCGTCGCCGCCAGCAACGCGGCCCCGCACAGCCAGAGCTTGCGCGCGCCATGGCGCGTGGCGAGGAACATGAGCAGGCAGCCCAGCACGGTCCACAACAAGGCCATGCCGGCCTGCACGGCGCTCGAGGCGAACAGGGCGGCGGCCTCGTAGGGGATCGGCAACCAGTGGTGAAAACTGCGCAGCAATATGCCGTTGGCGACGAAAAAGGCGGCCACCGCAACGAGCGCGCGCAATGGCGCGCGCGCTGCCGCCAGGGCGGCCCCTTGGCGTACCGTCAGCCACAGCATGGGGGCGAGCAGGGCGGCCAGTAGTGCGATGTCGAGCGGATTCGCGAATGGAAAGTACGGCAGGGGCGCAGCCGCGCCGTCATAGTGGATATTTGCCCACATGGCCCAAAGCGGCAGCAATACGGCGAGCGGCAGGCAAGCCAGATCGAGATAGGCCTCTTCGTGCGCGGCAATCGGCCAGGCGACGCGCCGGCCCCATGCGGACAGCGCAGCTAGCAGCGCGACCGGTACCGCCACCCAGGCGGCGGCCGCCCAGGCGGAACTTTCCGGCACCAGGCGTCCGGCCTGCCAGCCGCATTCGCGCGCCGCGAGCAGCGCGAACAACCACAACAGGGCGGCGTGGAACAAGCCGGCGCGCTCGACCTGTTGCTGCTCGTGGCGGCGCAAAAGCACCAGCGCGACGGCGAACGCCAGGGGCCATGCCAGCCAGCCCAGCGCCGCGGCAGGATGGGCCGGGCTGACGAAGCCGAATTGCAGCACGCCGGCGAACCACATCACGACGATCAACCACAGCGTGACGGCTTGCGGCGCCTGCCAATCCAGGCGC
>JAEUNN010000891.1 GCA_016791085.1 Rhodocyclaceae bacterium
CGTCTGATCGCCACGATGGCGCATCTGGTGTCCCGCCTGCCGCAGGCGCGCCTCACCATCGCCGGGCGCGACTGGGACGGCGGCCTCGCGCGCCTGCTGGACCAGATAGACGGGCTGGGCCTGGACCACGCCGTGCAGGTATTGCTCGATCCCAGCGACCAGGCCTTGCGTACCGCCATCGCCCAGCACAGTTTTACCGTGAGCGCGTCGGATTACGAAGGATTCGGGCTCGCGCTGGTGGAAGGCATGGCGGCCGGCCTGCTGCCGGTGGCTTCCGACATTCCAAGTTTCCGCGCCATCGTGGATGCGGCCGGCGTCGGGCTGCTGCTGGATTTTGCCGACCCGGCCGCGGCCGCGCGGCGCATCGCGAGCTATTGCGCGGAAGTCCGCGGCGACTACGCCGCCGCGCGCGCCGCCGCCATGGCGTCCGCCGCGCAATACGGCTGGGCGGCGCGCAGCCGGGAATTCACGCGCGTCTATGAGGACGTGCTGGGCGCGCACCGGCGCGTCATCCAGGGTGTGGCCATCGATACGCGCGGCGGGGCCGACATCATCCGCCTGATCGACGCGGCGGTGGCCGAACGCCGGCCGCTCCCGATTGCGATGGCCAATGCCCACACCATCAACCTGGCGCGCCGCATGCCCGACTATCGTGCGCTGCTGGAGGGCTTTCTGGTGCTGAACGACGGGGCCGGCGTGAATATCGCGAGCCGCTGGAAATACCGCAAGCCGTTCTGCGAAAACCTCAACGGCACGGATTTCGTGCCGCGCCTGCTGGCGCAGTCGGCGCGCCCGCTCGGGGTGTTTCTGGTCGGCGCGCGCCCGGCCGTCGTGGAGCGCGCGCTGCGGCGCCTTGCCGAAACGTATCCGCAACATCGCTGGCTGGGCTGCCAGCACGGCTATTACGCGCGCGACACGGAAGCCGCGCTGTGCGCGCGCATACGCGGCCTGGCGCCGGACCTGCTGCTGGTGGCGCTCGGCAACCCCATGCAGGAACAGTGGATCGCTCGCTGCGGCGCGGAAACCGGCGCCACCGTATGCATGGGCGTGGGCGCGCTGTTCGACTTTGTGGGCGGGGAAGTCAGGCGCGCGCCGGCCTGGGTGCGGCGCCTGCACTGCGAGTGGATCTATCGCCTGCTGCAGGAGCCGGGCCGCCTGTGGCGGCGCTATCTGATCGGCAATGTCAGTTTTCTTTGGGCCGCACGCGGAGACGCCACATGAAACCTGCCGCCTCACCTGTCGTGCTGCACCTGGCGGTCGACTATCCCAACCTGTACCGCCCGGAAAATACCCTGGCCGTGCGCAATTTCG
>JAEUNN010000913.1 GCA_016791085.1 Rhodocyclaceae bacterium
TTGCACGCGCGCCACCGGCAGGCCGGGCAGGAACACCCCGTCCAGGCCGGACGTGACCAGCGTGTCGCCCACCTCCACGTCGGCATTGGCGGCCAGGAAGCGCACTTCGAGCTGGCCGTTGCCGGCGCCAAACAGCACCACGCGCTGTCCGGTGCGGGCCACTTCGGCCGGAATGGCCTGGTCCTTGTCGGTGATCAGCGTGACTTCGGCCTGCAGCGGGTACAAGCGCGTGACCTGGCCGATCACGCCGCGCTCGTCCAGCACCGGCGAACCGGCCGCGATATGGTTCTGCATGCCGCGGTCTATGATCACGCGGCGCGAAAACACGTCGCGCGACCCATACACGATGTCCGCCACCTGGCCTTCGGAATGCAGCCGCTCGCGCATGTCCAGCAGCGCGCGCAAGCGCGTGTTTTCCTCTTCCAGATATTGCTGGCGCAACAACTGGTTGGCGGATTCGACCTGGGCCCGCTTGAGGCGCGCGTTTTCCGTCTGCAGCGCCTCGACGTCGGAAAAGTAGCGCCCCAGACCGCTCGCCAGATCGACCGGCGAATTGGCCGCCACCTGCAGCGGCGTGAGCGCCACGGCCACCACCTGGCGCAAAACGTCCAGGTAGCGCAGGCGCAGGTCCACCACCAGCAGCGTGAGCGAAATGCTCGCCAGCAGCACGAGACGCACGAGCGGTGCCGGCCCGCGCTTGAAAAACGGCGGCGGCTGATGACCGGCTATCGACATCGGGAAAGTGGGAGGCGGGCAGGCGGCCGGCGCGGCAGCCGCGGCCGGCGCGGCAAAAGCTTATTCGCTGGCGAAAATGTTGCCGAGCTTGTCCATTTTTTCGAGCGCGGTGCCGGAACCGCGCACCACGCAGGTTAGCGGATCTTCGGCAACCACCACGGGCAACCCGGTTTCTTCCATGAGCAGGCGGTCCAGATCGCGCAACAGCGCACCGCCGCCGGTGAGCACCATGCCGCGCTCGGCGATGTCGGCGCCCAGTTCGGGCGGCGTTTGTTCCAGCGCGATTTTTACCGCGGACACGATCTGATTGAGCGGCTCGGTCAGCGCTTCCAGAATTTCGTTGGACGAAATCGTGAAACTGCGCGGTATGCCTTCGGCCAGGTTGCGGCCCTTGACTTCCATTTCGCGCACTTCCGAACCCGGAAACGCCGAACCGATCTGCTTCTTGATGTTCTCGGCCGTGGTTTCGCCGATCAGCATGCCGTAATTGCGACGGATGTAATTGACGATGGCTTCGTCGAACTTGTCGCCGCCCACGCGCACCGAACCCGCATACACCATGCCGCCCAGCGCGATCACGCCGACTTCGGTGGTGCCGCCGCCGATATCCACGACCATGGAGCCGGTGGCATCGGCGACCGGCATGCCGGCACCGATGGCGGCCGCCATGGGTTCTTCGATCAGGTATACCTGCGAGGCCCCCGCGCCCAGCGCAGATTCGCGGATGGCGCGCTTTTCCACCTGGGTCGAGCCGCAGGGCACGCAAATGATGATGCGCGGGCTGGGCGAAAACAGCTTGGAATCGTGCACCTTCTTGATGAACTGCTTGAGCATCTGTTCGGTGACGTTGAAATCGGCGATCACGCCGTCTTTCATGGGCCGTATGGCAGTAATGTTGCCGGGCGTCTTGCCCAGCATCTGTTTTGCAGCGTGACCGACAGCCTGTATCGTGCGTTTGGCGTTGGGACCGCCTTCGGTGCGGATTGCAACCACGGAAGGTTCGTTCAGCACGATACCTTTGCCACGTACATAGATGAGGGTGTTCGCGGTGCCGAGGTCGATGGCGAGATCGTTGGAAAAATAGGAACGCAGATAACCGAACATTACAGGGAACCTCCCCAGAACCGGGGAAATGGGGTAAAACGAGTATGATACCCTAAGCGCAATCGGGACAGACGCCCCGATTTGTTTCAAGCGCCCGCGCGGCGCCCCGCATCCTCAACGCAAGTCACTCCCCATGTCCTTGAATCTGGAACAGGTTTTTCGCGCTGCCCGGCTGGCCCGGCTGGCCATTTCCGACGCCGAAGCGGAACGCACCGCGGCCCAGCTCAACAACATTTTCGCGCTCATAGAACAGATGCAGGCGGTCGATACGACGGGCGTGGAACCCATGTCGCATGCGGTCGATCTGGCCCAGCGCCTGCGCCCGGATGCGGTCACGGAAGCCGACCGCCGCGCGGATTTCCAGGCCATCGCGCCGGAAACCGAAGCCGGCCTGTATCTGGTGCCCAAAGTCATCGAATAGCGGCTTGCGCCCCCGTGCGCTCCGCCGGCAACAACAAATCATGATAAATCTTTCGCTATCCGAACTGGGTGCGGCGCTGGCCGCCGGGCAAATTTCCAGCGTCGAACTGACGCAGCTATTTCTCGACCGCTGTGCGCGCGAAAACCCGCGCCTCAATGCCTTCATCTGTCTGGACCAAGCGCGCGCGCTGGATGCCGCGCGCGCCGCCGACGCCGCGCGCGCGGCCGGGCGCGCCGGGCCGCTGACCGGCATACCGCTCGCGCACAAGGACATATTCTGCGCGCGCGGCTGGCGCACCACCTGCGCCTCGCGCATGCTGGAAAATTTCGTCAGCCCCTACGACGCGCACGTGGTCGGGCTGCTCCAGGATGCCGGCATGGTGCTGGTCGGCAAAACAAATATGGACGAATTCGCCATGGGTTCGTCCAACGAAACTTCGTATTTCGGGCCGGTCAAAAACCCCTGGGACCACACCATGGTGCCGGGCGGCTCGTCGGGCGGCTCGGCGGCCGCCATCGCGGCGCGCCTGGTGCCGGCCGCGACCGGCACCGACACCGGCGGATCGATACGCCAGCCGGCCGCGCTGTGCGGGCTTAGCGGCTTGAAGCCCACTTATGGCGTATGTTCGCGCTACGGCATGATCGCCTTTGCTTCCTCGCTGGATCAGGCCGGCCCGATGGCCAAAAGCGCCGAAGATTGCGCGCTCATGCTGAACGCCATGGCCGGTTTCGACGCGCGCGATTCGACCTCGCTCGATCGTCCCGCCGAAAATTACACACGCCTGCTGGGCGAACCGCTGGCCGGGCTGCGCATCGGCCTGCCGCGCGAATATTTCGCCGCCGGGCTGGATGCCGGCGTACATGCCGTCGTGGATGCGGCGCTGGATCAGTTCCGCAAGCTGGGCGCGGTCACGGTGGATATCAGCCTGCCCAATTCCGGCCTGTCGGTGCCGGCTTATTACGTGATCGCGCCGGCCGAAGCCAGTTCCAACCTGAGCCGTTTCGACGGCGTGCGCTACGGCCATCGCGCCGCCGACTATTCCGATCTGGCGGACATGTATTGCCGCTCGCGCGCCGAAGGATTCGGTGCCGAAGTCAAGCGCCGCATCCTGATCGGCACCTATGTGCTGTCGCACGGCTATTACGACGCGTATTACCTGCAGGCGCAAAAAATCCGCCGCCTCATCGCGCGCGATTTCCAGGCCGCCTTCGAACACTGCGATCTCATCATGGGGCCGACCGCGCCCGACGTGGCTTTCCCGCTCGGCGCCAAAAGCGCCGACCCGGTGCAGATGTATCTCAACGACATTTACACCATCGCGGCCAATCTGGCCGGCCTGCCGGGCATGTCGATTCCGTGCGGTTTTGCGCGCGGGCTGCCGGTCGGGCTGCAACTGGTGGGCGCCTGGTTCGACGAAGCGCGCATGCTGGGCGCGGCGCATCAATATCAACTTAATACCGACTGGCACCGTGCCATGCCGGCCGGGCTTTGAGCCGCGGCCGGCGCATCGCGCAACGAGGAAACGCACCATGCAATGGGAAGTCGTCATAGGCCTGGAAACGCACGCCCAGCTTGCGACCGAGTCGAAAATATTTTCCGGCGCCGCGACCGCGTTCGGCGCTGAACCCAACATACAGGCCTGCGGCGTGGATATCGCCCTGCCCGGCGTGCTGCCGGTGTTAAACCGCAAGGCGGTGGAATGCGCGATCCGTTTCGGGCTCGCGGTGGGGGGCGAAGTTGCGCCGCGCTCGGTGTTCGCGCGCAAAAATTACTTTTATCCGGATTTGCCCAAGGGCTACCAGATCAGCCAGTTCGAGGAACCGGTGGTGAGTGGCGGCCAACTCGTGATACGCGTCGGCCAGGGCGCCGAGGCGGTCGAAAAAACCGTGCGCCTGACCCGCGCGCACCTGGAAGAAGATGCCGGCAAAAGCCTGCACGAAGATTTCCATGGCAAGAGCGGCATCGATCTAAACCGCGCCGGCACGCCGCTGCTGGAAATCGTGTCCGAGCCGGACATGCGTTCCAGCCAGGAGGCGGTGGCCTATGCGCGCGCGCTGCATGCGCTGGTGCGCTGGATAGGCATATGCGACGGCAACATGCAGGAAGGTTCGTTCCGCTGCGATGCCAACGTGTCGGTGCGGCGCAAAGGGGCCGAAAAATTGGGCACGCGGCGCGAAATCAAGAACCTCAATTCATTCCGCTTCCTGCAACAGGCCATCGATTACGAGGTGCAGTGGCAGATAGGCGTGCTCGAAGATGGCGGCAAGATAGAACAGGCCACCGTGCTGTTCAACCCGGACACGGGCGAAACGCGTGCCATGCGCAGCAAGGAGGACGCGCACGACTACCGCTATTTCCCCGACCCCGACCTGTTGCCGCTGGTCATAGACGCGGCCTGGAAAGACCAGGTGCGCGCCGAACTGCCGGAACTGCCGGACGCCATGCGCGCGCGCTTTGCGCGCGATTACGGGCTGTCCGCCTATGACGCCGCGACGCTCACGGCGGCGCTGGAACTGGCGCGCTTTTACGAATCCTGCGTGGCGGCGGCCGGGCGCGAACTGGCCAAGCCCTGCGCAAACTGGGTCATGGTCGATCTGGCGGCGCGGCTCAACCGGGCCGAACTGGACATTTCGCACAGCCCCATCACTGCCCAACAGCTGGCCGGACTGGTGCGGCGCATCGCCGACGGCACGATTTCCAATGCCATGGGCAAAAAGGTGTTCGATGCGCTGTGCAACGGCGAAGGCGCGGATGCCGACGCGGTGATCGAAGCCCAGGGTTTGCGTCAGATGAACGACAGCGGCGCGCTGGAAGCGCTGGTCGACGCGGCCATTGCCGGCAATCCCAGGTCGGTGGAGGAATACCGCGCCGGCAAGGAAAAGGCCATTCAGGCGCTGGTCGGCCAGGTCATGAAGGCCAGCAAGGGCAAAGCCAATCCGCAGCAGGTGAATGAATTGCTGCGCGCCAGGCTCAAGCCCTGAAGCGCGTGCGGCTCAGTCGGCCGCTTGCAGGGTTTGCGGCCGGCCTTCCCAGCTGCCGCGCCGCGTGACCTTGCCGTTTTCCATGAGCACCCAGCTTTGCGCGCCGTAATGCGGCAGGGCGCGTAGCGCCGCATCCAGCGCCGCCGCGTCGCGCGCGGCGACCACCGCGTAGCGGGCGCCGGTGGAAGTTTGCGCAGCCCAGGCGGCCACATCGCCGCCCGTAAGGTCGGCCGGGCGCGGCGCCAGTTTGTGCGCGGCCAGCCATTGCTCCACCTCGGCCGTTGTGCCGAGCACCAAACGCGGGCCGTCCGCGGCGGCGGCCACACTGCCGGGGGGCTGATCCAGCATGGCGCGGGCCAGCCGTTCCGCCGCGGCGCGTGTGGCCGCATCGCCCAGCGTGACGACGCGCGTGGCGGCGTCCAGCAGAACCTGGCGCAGGATGGGCGGCGCTTCGCCCGGCGCAAGTTCGCGCGCGAGGCGGAAATCCGCATCCAGCGTAACGCTCTGCGCGGGCGCCGGCAGGTCCAGCCGCACCCGGCTTTGTGCCGCGTCCATGTGCAGGTTCGCCGTCACGCTGCCGGCCGCCGTGACGACCGTGAGCGGAACTTCCAGCGCATAGGGCGGCGTTTGCTGCTGCAGTTCGATTTCCACGCCATGGCGCGTGCCGTCCTTTAGGCGGCGCGCAGCGCGCAGGCGCAGGCGCGGCAAATCCGCGCGTTGCAGCCACTGCCGGAAAAACGCTTGCAGGTCGCGCCCGCTTTCCTGCTCCCAGGCCGCGCGCATGTCGTCCCAGCCGGCGACCTGGAAGCGCTTTTGCTGCCAGAAGCGGCGCAGCCCGCGCTCGAACGCCGTGCGGCCGATCTGGTCGCGCAGCATCAGGAATACCAGCGCGGCTTTGTGATAGCCGATGATTTGCGAACTGCCGTGGCGGCGCGCGGTAAATTGCGCGAGCGGGAAAGCATCGCCGGCCGGTACCGCGGCCAGATCGCGCAGCCAGCCCAGGCGCATTTCGCGTGCGGCCTCCGCCCCGGCGTCTTCTTTGTAGGCGTAGTCGGCCATGAACGTGGTGAGCCCTTCCGACCAGTTGCCGCGCGCATAGTCGGGATACACGCCGTTGCCCCACCAGTTGTGCAGGACTTCGTGTCCCAGCGAAGTCGATTTGATGAACGGCAGGCGCAGCACGCGCACGCCCAGGTAGGTGTAGCCGGGCATGCCGAAGCCGGTGGGCAGTGGGCTCGATACGATGCGGAAGGCGTCGGACGGATAGGCGCCGATCAAAGCTTCATAGCGTTTGAGGTAGTTTTCCGCGGCGTCCAGATAGCCGGCGGAAAGTGTGTCCAGTTCGGCGTGAAACCAGGTGGCGATGCGCAGTTCGCGGCCGTCTGCCGCGCGCATGCGGCGCTCGCTGACTTTGTACGGCCCGGCGACCAGATCGAGCGCTTCGCCGCCCGCGCTCTGGGCGAAGGTGGCGCGATAGCCGTCGGCGTCCTCGCGCTCGTCCTGGGTGTTGCCGGCGATGAGTGCGCGCTGGCCGGGCGGCACCTGAATACGTATGCGGTGGCTGGCCGGCAGCGCGTCGCCGGCCGTCATCACGACGGGATACCAGAAACTGCCGGCCGGCAGGAAGCTGCCCTGCGGGTCGGCCATGGCAGGCAGATCGCCCAATGTTTCGCGCTGCGCGGACTGGTCCGGCAGCCCGGCCAGCACGCCTTGCCATTCGACTTGCAGGCGGCACGGCGCGCAGCCGGCCGGCAGGCGCCAGACCTGCTGCTCGCCGTGCACGGCCGGCGCCGCCAGCGGGCGGCCGTCGAGCGTGGCGGCGAGCGTGTAGCGGCGGCCCAGCACCAGCGCGGCGGCGCCTGCCGTACGCACGCTGAGCGTGCCGTGCCCTTGCAGCCGGCGCGTGGCCGGATCGAGGTGCAAGTCGAAATTCAGATCGACCGGAGCGCCGGCCGGCGCGGCGGCGGCCGCGGGGGGCGCGGCTGCGCTTGACGGCGGCGCGGCTGCCAGCACCAGCGCCGCTGCACAGGCGGCGCGCAGGCCCGCCGCGAGCCGCGCGCCTGCCGCAGCGCGGCGCGGCCGCGCAACGCCGGTCGCGGCGCCGGCACGGCTTGCGGCCGGATCAGGGCTCATCGGCCGGCGCGGGCGGAAATTTTGCGACCACCTGCATGACGCTGCCGTCGCGCAACACGCCTAGCGGCAGCCAGGTACCGGGCGCCTGGCGCTGTACCGCCTCGACCACGTCGGCCACTTTGGCGGCCGGCCGGCCGGCGATTTCGGTGATCACGTCGCCGGCACGCAAGGCGGCGGTTTCGGCCACGCTGCCTTTTTCGACGCTGCGCAGGCGCACGCCCTGCGGGTCG
>JAEUNN010000922.1 GCA_016791085.1 Rhodocyclaceae bacterium
CCCGCGCACGGCTTTGAGGCGGCGCGAATACCAGCTGGCGTCATCGCCGAGCTTGGCGCGTATCGCCGCGAACAGCACGGTTTCTTCTTCGCTCGTGGGGTGGTCCAGCACGCTCGCGTCGGTTTCGGCGCGCGCGCCCAGGTGCAGCAACAGCGTGGCGTCGCCGCCGTCATCGAGGATCATGTTCGAATAGCCGCCGTCCGGCCATTCGAAAATGCGGTGCGTGTAGTCCCAGTACTCGGCGAGCGTTTCGCCCTTGTAGGCGAATACCGGCGTGCCGCGCGCGGCGATCGCGGCGGCGGCGTGGTCCTGCGTGGAAAATATGTTGCACGAGGCCCAGCGCACCTGCGCTCCCAGCGCCTGCAGCGTTTCGATCAGCACGGCGGTCTGGATGGTCATGTGCAGGCTGCCGGTGATGCGCGCGCCGGCCAGCGGCTGCGCCGCCGCATATTCTTCGCGGATGGCCATGAGACCGGGCATTTCGGTCTCGGCGATGGCAATTTCCTTGCGGCCCCAGTCGGCCAGTTTGAGGTCGGCAACCTTGAAATCGGTTGCGCTCGGCGCTTGCGGTTCAACCACTGCGTTCATGAATCGGCTCCTGTCGCAATGGCCGGGAAGAGGGCAGGCATGCTCACCTGCTCCCCGTGCCCGGCACGGGTAGAGGTGAGCGCCGTTCTGGAAACCGAGCCTGGGAAGCAACCCTGGCGGGCCACTCTTGCAGCGCTCCTCGGAATCACGCGGAACTTTGTTTCCGCGCCGGTACGAATCGGGTGAATCTGCCCTAACGGCAGCGCCCGCGCAAGCTTGAGCGCTGCCCCGGGCTTGGGTTCAAAGTGCGGTTTCGGCGATGGGCCGGGCGGCTCCGGGCAGTCCGGCGGCCTCGCGCAAGGCGGCCGCGCGGTCGGTATTTTCCCAGGTGAATTCCGGCTCGTCGCGCCCGAAGTGGCCATAGGCCGCGGTTTTGCGGTAAATGGGCCGCAGCAGGTCGAGCATGTTCACGATGCCCTTGGGGCGCAGATCGAATTGATCGCGCACCAGATCGGTCAGCGCTTCGTTGCTGATTTTGCCCGTGCCATAGGTTTCCACCATGATGGACGTGGGTTTCGCCACGCCTATGGCGTAGGACACCTGCACCAGGCAGCGCGAAGCCAGGCCCGCCGCCACGATGTTTTTGGCCACGTAGCGGCCGGCATAGGCCGCGGAGCGGTCCACCTTGGACGGGTCCTTGCCGGAAAATGCGCCGCCGCCGTGCGGCGCGGCGCCGCCATAGGTGTCGACGATGATTTTGCGGCCGGTCAGGCCGCAGTCGCCTTGCGGACCGCCCACCACGAAACGGCCGGTCGGGTTGACCAGGAAATTCACGTTGCCGCGTACCAGTTCGGGCGGCAGCACGGGCTTGATCAGTTCTTCGATCACGGCTTCGCGTATGGCTTCCATCGTGATGTCAGGGGCGTGCTGGGTGGATAGCACGACCGTGTCGATCGCGTGCGGTGCGCCATCTACGTAACGGATCGTCACCTGCGATTTCGCATCCGGGCGCAGCCAGGGCAGGCGGCCGTCCTTGCGCAGCAGGGCCTGGCGCTCGACCAGCCGGTGCGCGAGGTAAATCGGCAGCGGCATCAGCGAGGGCGTTTCGTCGCAGGCGTAGCCGAACATTAGGCCCTGATCGCCGGCACCCTGGTCGAGGTTGTCGTCATAGGCGGCATTCACGCCGCGTGCGATGTCGGGCGACTGTTTGTCGTAGGCCACCAGTACCGCGCAGCCCTTGTAGTCGATGCCGTACTCGGTGTTGTCGTAGCCTATCTGTTTGATCGTGTCGCGCGCGACCTGAATGTAATCGACGTTGGCGCCGGTCGTGATTTCGCCCGCCAGCACCACCAGGCCGGTGTTGCACAGCGTTTCGGCGGCGACGCGGGAATGTTTGTCCTGCGCCAGGATGGCGTCGACGATGGCGTCGGAAATTTGGTCCGCGACCTTGTCCGGGTGCCCTTCGGATACGGATTCGGACGTGAACAGGTAATCGGAACGGCGGCCGGATTGTGCTGCGTTGTGGCCGGAAAACTGCTGGGACATCGACATGCTCCGTATCCCCTGCTGCGGGCCGTCGGCCCTGCCCGGGGGATACAGGCGGGGGACGCTTTAGCGGAACTTGTGCCATTGCGGTCCGCCAGGGACCGTATCGCGTCGCCCCGCAAGTTGTCTGATTAACTCGGCGACTTCATAATTATCGCTTTTTTCGTTCGGCGCCGCAAATCCGGGGCACCGGGCGCCGCGAATTCCTGCCGGCACAACTTTCGACGACCGCCCTTGCATGATTGCCATCCTGAGTCGTTTTCCCCTGTCCGTGCTGCATGCCCTGGGCGTCGCGATAGGCTGGTTGAGCTACTGGCTGTCGCCGACCTATCGTCGGCACCTGCGTGAAAATCTTGAATTGGCGGGCCTGGCCGCTACTCCCGTACGCCGTGCCGCGATTGCCCATGCCGGCAAGGCCTTGATGGAATTGCCCAAACTGTGGCTGCGGCCGAAGGAGGATGTGGCGGCGCTATTGGTCGATGTGCACGGATGGGAATTTGTCGAGCGCGCGCTCGCAGAAGGCCGGGGCATCGTATTCCTGACGCCGCATCTGGGCTGTTTCGAAATTACCGCGATGTACATGGGCGCGCGAATGCCGCTCACGGTGCTGTACCGCCCGCCCAAACAGCGCTGGATGGACCCCTATATGCAAGCCGGCCGCGGCAAGTGGATGAAACTCGCGCCGGCCAATCTGTCCGGCGTGCGCGAGTTGCTGCGCGCCCTGCGCAAGCGCGAGGCGGTGGGCCTGCTGCCGGATCAGGTTCCCGGCACCGGCGAGGGGGTGTGGGCGCCGTTCTTCGGGCGCCCCGCCTACACCATGACGCTGGCCGCGCGTCTGCTGGAGAGCGGCGCAGTGCTCATTTCCACCTATGCCGAGCGGCTGCCGGGCGGCGCCGGCTACCGCCTGTACATGTTTGCGCCCGAATTGCCGGCCAGCGCCGATGCCCGCGCGCGCGCGGTCGCCATCAACCAGGAAATCGAGCGCCTGATCCGGCTCTGCCCGGAGCAATATCTGTGGGGCTACAATCGCTATAAAGTGCCCTCCGGCGCCGGCCAGCCGCCACAAGCGCAATGAGCCGGCTATTCACGCACGCCGGGCTGGCACTCATGCGCCTGCTGCAGTATCTGCCGCTGGGCTTGCTGGCACGGCTAGGGCGCGGACTGGGCGCCATGCTCTATCGCCTGGCCCACGAGCGGCGCGGTGTGGTGCAGACCAATCTGCGCCTGTGCTTCCCGGAACTCGACGAGGCCGCGCGCGAGCGCCTGGCGCGTGAACATTTCGCCGTGTTCGGGCGCAGTTTTCTGGAGCGCGGCTTCACCTTCTGGGCCAGCGAAAGTAAATTGCGCCGCCTGGTGCGCGTCCACGGGCTGGAACACCTGCAGGCGCTCGCCGGGCAGCCGGTCATACTGTTCGCGCCGCATTTCGTGTGCATGGATTTGGGTTGGGCACGCCTGTCCATGGAAATGCCCATGGCCGGCATTTATTCGCGCCAGAACAATCCGGTGTTCGACGCGGCCCTGCAGCGCGCGCGCGCGCGCTTCAACAGCCCGGTAACGCTGTCGCGCCAGGACGGCGCGCTGCGCGCCGCGCGGGCGCTGCGCGAAGGACGGCCGTTCTATTACCTGCCCGACCTCGATTACGGTCCGCGCGATTCCATTTTCGTGCCGTTTTTCGGTGTGCAGGCGGCCACCATCACCGGCTTGTCGCGGCTTTCGCGCCTGTCCGGCGCCAAGGTATTGTCGGTGGTCACGCGCATGCTGCCGGGCGCTGCCGGCTATGTCCTGGAAATTGGTGCGCCGTGGTCGAATTGGCCCGGCGCCAGCATAGAAGAAGATACGCGGCGCATGAACGCCAGCCTGGAAATCGCGGTGCGTGCCCTGCCCGAACAATATTACTGGCTGCACAAGCGCTTCAAGACGCGGCCGCCGGGTTCGCCCAAGCTATATTGAAGTGCTTTGGTCCGGCCCGGCCGCGCGCTGTTCCGGCTCCACCACAACCGGCTGGGCCAGCGCGGCACGCCGGTCGGCCGCCGCCAGCAGCGCGAACACGATGGGAAATATGCCGCTGCCGACCAGCGCCACGCCGCTTACCGCGAATACCAGCCCGGCATTGGACGATGCCAGCAGCGGATGCCAGTCGTGGCCGAAACCCATCATGAGCACGCCGCCGAACACCAGGCAAACCGCTCCAAGAAACACCATGAGCAGGGCGCCGATCGGGTAGTGCGATATTTTCGAGCTGTCCATGGCGCGCATTTTCGCATGCCGCGCCGGGTTAGAATGCATGGTCGTGAAAGGTGCCCGCGCTGGGCGGGCGCCGCTTCCGCGCGACACCGGCAATGAAACTCAAATTTTCCAAGATGCAGGGCCTGGGCAACGATTTCGTCGTGATCGATGCCGTGCGCCAGTGCGTCGAACTTAGCCCGGCGCGCGTGCGCGCCCTGGCCGACCGGCATTTCGGCATAGGTTGCGACCAGGTGCTGGTAGTCGAAGCAGCGCCCGCCGCCGACGTCGATTTCCGCTATCGCATATTCAACGCCGATGGCGGCGAGGTCGAACAATGCGGCAACGGCGCGCGTTGTTTCGTGCGCTTCGTGCATGAAGAACGGCTTAGCGACCGGCGCGCGCTACGCGTGCAGACCCAAAGCGGCATTATCGTGCCGCGCCTCGAGGACGACGGCCAGGTCACCGTGGATATGGGCGTGCCGGTGTT
>JAEUNN010000975.1 GCA_016791085.1 Rhodocyclaceae bacterium
CGCCGCGTCCAGCTTGGCGGCCGGCGCCGCGGCGTGAGCCGCTGGGGCCGGCTCGGCCGCCGCTGCGGCGGCTGCATCCGGCGCGGGGTCGATAAAGAAGCCATAGGCTGCGGGCGCCGCCGGTTCACCCGGAAGCGGCAGCTCGACATCGAAAAAGCCGTAGGCCTCGGACTGTTCGGCGGCCGCGGGCCCGAAAAAGCCATACGCGCCTGCCGCATCGTCACCCAAGGCCGGCGCACCGGCGGCAAGTTCGGCAACCGCGCGTCCGGGCAGCGGAGCACTCGCCATGCTGATGCGCACGCTGCCAGGTTCGGCCACGAAATCCAGCACTTCGGCCAGTGCAGGCTGACCGGAACTGGTCTGCACCTTGAGGCGCCATACGCCGTGCTGGCCGCTATCCGGGCATTGCACGACTTCCACTTCGCCCAAGCCGTCGAGTTCTAGCAGCAGATTGTCGATCACGTCGGGGCTGGCGGCGCGGCGGCTGTCCGACTCGAAAAACACGTCATAGGTAAATCTGCCCGCAACCGCCTCGGCCACATTTCCGGCCGCGAGCTGGCGCAAGGTTTCGCACACGCGCTGTTCGGCGGCGCGGTCGGGTTCGCCTTCGCCCTTGTGGAAAGCCAGCATGGTGCGCAGCACGTCTCCGGCTTCCAGGCTGGCATCGACCATGGCCGCGGTAAGTTGCAGCTCGCCTTTGCGGACCAGGTCCAGCAAGGTTTCCAGTTCGTGCGTGACACGCGCCATGTCCTCGAAACCGAAGGTGCCCGAACTGCCCTTGATCGAGTGCGCGGCACGGAAGATGGCATTCATCTGTTCGGCATCGAAGTGGTCGAGCTGCGTTTCCAGCAGCAAGGCTTCCATGCTCGCCAGGTGTTCCGCGACTTCCTCGAAGAACACCTGGTAGAACTGGCTCATGTCTATGGACACGCGGGCCTCCTTGATTGCACGAGCGGCGCCTGGCGGGCGCCAATCAGCCTATGACTTTTTTGACGACTTCGACCAGCTTGTTCGGGTCGAAAGGCTTTACCAGCCAGCCGGTGGCGCCCGCGCTGCGGCCCTGGGCTTTCATCGAATCGGAAGATTCGGTGGTCAGCATCAGGATGGGCGTGGTTTTGTACTGCGCCAAGGCGCGCAGACTTTTGATCAGCGTGATGCCGTCCATGCGCGGCATGTTCTGGTCGGTCAGCACCAGATTGACGGATTTGGATTTGGCTTTTTCCAGTCCGTCCTGACCATCCACCGCCTCGATGACTTCATACCCGGAGCTTTTCAGCGTGAATGACACCATCTGCCGTATGGAAGCAGAATCGTCGATTGCAAGTACCGTTTTGGCCATGTCCTTAATCCTCAACTTTCCCTATCAAAACAGCTCTACATCGCCCTGCGCGTAGTTTTTCTGCAGTACCGGCGCGCGCGCGGACTGGCG
>JAEUNN010001037.1 GCA_016791085.1 Rhodocyclaceae bacterium
TCGGTAAGCAGCAGGTTGGCCTGATCGCTGCGGCGGCCGGCCGCGATCCAGCGCCATTCGGCGCCCAGCAAAGAACTGAAACAGCGCTGGCGCAAGCGGTCGGCGAGGTCGAACTGCAGGCGCGCGGCCACCCGCTCGCGCAGAAATTGCGCCGCGCTGCGCGCCGCCACCAGGGCCAGAAATGCCGCCAGCAAACCGGCCGTACTGCGCGCAATGCCAAGCGCCCCAAGTGCGGAATTCAACAGGCGCACCACGCCGCTCGCGGCGGCCGCGGCGCCCTGCAGCACTTCGAGCAAAGGCACCAGCATGAGCATGCCGGCGCCCTCACTCAGGCTGACCAGCAGCATGAGGCCGAACAATGCCAGCAACTGCCCGCGCGGTACTTCGGCGCACAGGCCGAACAGGGCGCGCAGAGGGTTCATGTCGAAGGCGGCGGCACGGCCGCCGCGCGGTTCAGTCAATCCACTGCGGATAAGGCGCAGAGCGCCCGCTACGAATGGTCGGCGTGTGACCGGCGGCCGCCACGCACCGGACGCCGCGGTTCAGGACACCAGAGTGATGATTTCCGGTCCGATTAAAATGCCGGTGCCGGTATCGTCCGCGACCCGCCCCAATTGTTCCAGTGCCGGTGGGGCATAAGGCTGCCGGCACTGGCTGCCGGCTGCAGCAGTAGCGACAAAGTCTTTTTCCGACTGAAACTCCGAAATTTCCTGCATGGTTTTCTCCGCGTTGGATGGGTCGGGTTGCTGGCAGGCTCCGCGGCGCGCTGATGCAGACCGCATGGAGTGCCAATGTGGGGAAAGCCGCCGCTCAGGACAGCAGAACGATTATTTCCGGTCCAGGCAGGGCGCCCAACCCGGTATCCGCGCCTACTTGGCCCAGTCGTTGCAGCGCCGGCGCGTTATACGGCCGCCATTCGCGGATGCCGGTTTGGCCCGTGTCCGCTGCGGCCTTTTGCGGCACGATATGCGTGGATTGCTGCATCGTTCTCTCCTTCCGGGTAAGTTTCGGGTTCAGGGTTGGCGCAGTGTACCGCGCGGCGCGATCGCTGCGCGATAGTGGACTTCGATCGGGTGCGCCTGGCCCGCATTGGACGGTCACGCATCTACTTCATCGGTTGCGGGCATCCACATAGCGCACGAAATTGCCTACGGCAATTCCGCGCAACAGCTTGAGCCGGTAAGTCTGGATCACCGCGGGGCGATCCCAGCCCGAATCGGGCCAGCGTTCCAATTCTTTTGCCATGGCATCCAGGTCGACATAGTCGCCGACGCCGCCGTGCGCGGCCAGTCCGGCCAGTTCCTCGCGGTAGCGCGGCAGTGCCGAGGCGATGGATTCATACCAGTCGGCGGCCTGCAAGCCGCGCGTTTTCGCATCGACAATTTCCGGCGGCAGCACGCCATCCATGAGCCGGTGCAACAGCCAGCGCGTCTGGCCGTCGCGCTGGTATTGGGCATAAGGCAGGGCGAGGCAAAATTCGATCAGGCGCAGATCGGCGCTGGGGTCGCGCATTTCCAGGCCGCGCGCATTGCTGGCCAGCGCGTGTTCGCCGATATCCATGCGCAGCAATGCGGCAACCCGCATGGCACGGCCGTCGGCCCAGGGGCGGTAACTCATGTCCCAACCCGAAGCGCGTATGCGCGCGGTGCTGTCCATGCGCTGCATGAACGCGGGGTGGATGGCCGCATAATGGTCCAGCACCAAATCTTGACCGCGCAATTTTTGCAGGCCGCGCCACAGCGGCGCGGGCAAGTACGGCCCCAGCGACTGCGCCAGCAGGCCGCGCCAGCGCAGTCCGGGCCGGCGCCGCCGGGTGGCTTGCGCCTCGCGCCACCAGGCGCGCCAGCGGCCATGGCCGAACAGCCAGGGCAAAATTTGTTCGCCGGTATAGGAAATGCTCATATTGCCCATTTGCGCGATGAGCATGACTTTGACGCCGCGACGCTCGGCATCCGCCTCGATGTTTTCGAACCACACCTGGTTGCACGGATTGAGCGGCGCGCGATCCATGGTTTCGATGCTGGCGTGCAAAAAATCCAGCGGCGTGCGCCCCTCCGGCCGCACCAGCACGTGCTCGATATTGGCATGGCGTGCCGCCAGCGCGCGTGCTCCGGGGCCTTCGTCGGCATGGCGGCCGGTGCCCACGGGTCCGTTAAATCCTTCGCGCGGCACTGCGGTATAGGCGACCAGGCGCTCGCCGCGCGCGGCCAGCAGCCTTGCCGCGGTCGCCGTGACGGTGGAACTGTCGTAGCCGGAACTTAAATGGCTGGCAATCGGACCGCAGGCGCGCAGCCGGCAGGCCACCGCGCGGTCGAGCTGTTCGCGCAGGGCTTCGACGTAATCGGCGTCGCGCGCCAGACGGATTTCGCGCCGCGTGTCGAAGCGGTGGTAGCGGCGGCTCGTGACCTTGCCGCCTTCAAATGTGGTCACATGGCCCGGCTCGACCCGATAAACCTCGCGGAAAAACGATTCCGGCCCCACCGTGGGCAACAGGCAAATGAAGTCGTGCAGGCGCTCTTCGCACAGCGCGCGCGGCACGTCGGGCAGCGCGAACAGTATTTTGGGCAGGCTCGCGAAGGCGAAAAACCCGGCCTGACGGTGCCAGAACAAGGGCCGCCCGCCTAACGGATCGCGCGCGAGCCACAGTTTCGCCGCCTGCGGCTGCCATGCCGCAAGCGCGAAATCGCCCAGCATGTGCAGTACCGCGTCGCTGTCCCAGCGCAGGCAGGCCGCCAGCACCAGGTCGGAATCGGCCATGGCGGCGGCCGGTTCGCGCGCGATGCCCAGTTCGACCGCAAGTTCTTCGCGATTGTCGAGCCGGCCGTCGAATGCGATCACTAGGCGGCCTTGTGCATCGGCCAGCGGCTGGGCGTCGTAACTGTCTTCCGGCGTGGTGCGCAACAGCGCATGCATGAGCATGGCATAGCCGCGCTGCCACAGGCGCTGCGCATCGCGGCCGTAGGGGGCCAGCGAATTTTGCATGCGCGCGAGCGTGGCGCGCTCGAACGGCCGCCCGTCGTGCTGAATGATGCCGGCTATCGCGCTCATCGTGACCTGGGTTTCCGTGCGATTCGGCAAAGAAGTGCCCGATTATCCGGCACACCGGGCCATGCTGAATGCGCGGAATAGACGGGTGGACGGCAGGCTTATTTGCGGCGCAAGGAATACCGGCCGGTAGCGCCACGGTCCCCGGTCAGCAGATCGCCCAAAGTTTCGAACAATTGTTCGGCGACCGCCTGGGGCTGGCGCAGCGTGACGGCATGGGCATAAAAACGGCTCACTTCCTGGCCCGCCCCCAGCGCGGCCAGGCGTATCGGGCCGGCTTCGATGTCGGCGATCACGGCGCGCAGGTGCCGCTCCAGAAAACTGCGGCCGTTGGCAGCTGCGGTGGCGGCGTCATAGGGGCTGCCGTCGGACAGCACGAGCAGGATTTTGCGCGGCTGCGGCTGGCGCAACAGGCGCCGCGCGGCCCAGTACAGCGCCTCGCCGTCTATGTTTTCGTGGCCGAATGCCGGATTCAGCAACAGACCCAACGCACGGCGCGCGCGGCACCAGCGTTCCTGCGGGGTTTTATGCACGATGTGACGCACCGCATTGAGCCGGCCCGGCGCCGCGCCGGCGGCTTCGCGCTGCCAGCGTGCGGCGAGCGGGTTGGTCGCGCCATAGCGCGTGGTGTAGCCGAGCACTTCGCAATCGATGCGGCACAGTTCCAGGGTATGTACGGCCAGATCGATGGCCAGCGCGGCCATGAGACGGCGCTCCGCGCTCATGGAGGCAGAATGGTCGACCAGCAGGGTGACGCAGGCCTCGGCCAGCGGCGCCGGCTGTTCGACGCGAAACACCCGGCCCGCCGCGCCAGGTGTCAATAGTTTCGCCAGCCGGCGACTATCCAGGCGGCCTTGTTCCTGCTCGAAGCACCACTGCTGCAGCCGGCTGGCCTGCAGTTTGCGCTGCAGGCGGTGAGCCAGACGGCGCGCCTGGCGGCGATCGACGGCGTCGAGTTGGGCGAGCCGCGCCGCATCGCCGGCCTGCAGCCAGTGCGCCGCGCGCGCTTCCTGATCGGCCGCGCGGCTGTAAATTTTATAGTCGGCATAGCTGCGCTCGAACAAGGCATC
>JAEUNN010001040.1 GCA_016791085.1 Rhodocyclaceae bacterium
ACGACCCCACTACCGCGAGCCGGCCCTGGGATCGCGGACGCGACGGCTTCGTGCTGGGTGAAGGCGCCGGTGTGCTGGTGCTCGAAGAGTACGAGCGCGCGCGTGCGCGCGGTGCGCGCATTTACGCCGAACTGGCCGGCTACGGCATGAGCGCCGATGCGCATCACATTACCGCTCCGGCAGAAGATGGCCGCGGCGCGGCGCGCAGCATGGCAACCGCCTTGAATCGCGCCGGCTTGGACACGCGTCTGGTCAATTACATCAATGCCCATGGCACGTCCACGCCGCTTGGCGACATGGCCGAAACCATCGCGGTCAAGCGCGCGTTCGGCGAGCACGCCAAGGAACTGGTCATGAGTTCGACCAAATCCATGACCGGGCACCTGCTGGGCGCGGCAGCCGGCATCGAGGCGGTGTTCACGACGCTGGCCGTGTACCACCAGATTGCGCCTCCTACGGCCAATCTGCACGATCCGGATCCGGATTGCGACCTGGATTACGCGCCCAACGCGCCGCGCGAAATGCCTATCGGTGTGGCGCTGTCGAATGCTTTCGGCTTCGGCGGCACGAACAGCACGCTGGTATTCCGCAAAATCTGAAGGTCTGCGCCCGGCCGTGACCCATAGTCGCGGCCGGCGCGTCCCACCCCATGTGGCCCGGTCCGGGTAAGCGCCGCGCAGGCGAGCCCGGGCCGGTCTTTCGGGCGGCCCGCGTGCTGGTTCATTCAGACGATTTAGTTGCTGCCTGCCTGGCCGTACCGGCACGCCCGTACCGAGCGCGGCGCCCGCGGGTGCGTCCATGCTGAGCCCGGGCGCCTCGCCCTGACGCCGGCGGCACAGCCAAATGTCCTCACATCGTGCGCAATCGTTCAGCGTCGAACTGCGTCCATCGCGCCGCCTGCTGTACTGGGTGCTGGCCGTGCATGCGGCCGCGCTGGCGGTGTTGCCGAGCTTGCCTCTACCCTGGATGGCCGGCGGCGCGATATGGCTGGCCTGGTCGGCGACGCACGCGCTGTACCCGCGCGGCGCCACGCACTGGCGGCGGCCGCCCCTGCGCCTCAGTTTTCACCCTGACGGCAATGTGGAGTGGGAATCCGGCGCGACCAGCCATGTCGCCCGCGTGCTGCCGCAGTCGCTGCGCCTG
>JAEUNN010001044.1 GCA_016791085.1 Rhodocyclaceae bacterium
CCCACCGTGCGGGTCCGCAGTGGGCGGTTCAACGAGTCGGCGCGCTCGACGAAGCTTTAGATTGTGTAGCCCTGGGCTTTGCACCACAGGTCTTTCACGCTGACCAGACCTTGCGCTTTGAGCCACGCGTTGGAAAGCGCCTGCTGTAGTGCCGGGGTTCGTGCCATATGCCAGTAACTATTGCTGCTGACGCCGTGCTGGATGGCCGTTTTAAGGGCCACACCCAACTTCACCAGATTCTGGATTTTCGTGCGCGCCCAGGGAACAAAAAGGAGGAACAAAAAGGAACAAAAAGGGGCCAGAACAAAAAGGAGAACAAAAAGGAGAACAAAAAGGAGAGAACAAAAAGGGGCCAGGCTCGATTTACTTTTAACGTGAACCGCGAAAAATCGAAACCGTGAAGAAATTAATCGACCCTGGCCCCTTTTCGCGCGCGTTCGCCCGCGCGTTCGCTTCTGACCAGTATGACCAGATCGTCGGCGTAACGGGCGAAACGGTGGCCCCTGCGCGCAAGCTCTTGGTCGAGCTCGTGCAGCAGGATATTGGCCAGCAGCGGCGACAGCGGCCCACCTTGCGGCGTGCCCACCGTGGTCGCTTGTATATGCCCATCGACCCGCACACCGGCCCGCAGGTAACGGCCGATCAGCGCCCGCAACGGCTTGTCGGCGATCTTGTGGCCCAAAACGCGCATCAACACGTCGTGATTGACCGTGTCGAAAAATTTCGCCAGGTCCAGGTCTACCGCGATGCGGCGCCCGTCCTGTACGATGGCCTGTGGGTGGAAAATGGGGTGGAAAATGGGGTCAGGGTGAGGTATTTTGGTGCAACCAGCGAAGCAGGCGGCTCGTACCGAGCTTACAAATGGAAATTACTTCACTCTGACCCCGGTTTCGGCCCGGTTTCGGCCGGTTTCGCCCTGGTGAATTTCAACGTTATGCCTCTTAGGCCTCGTCTCTATGCAGCACTCGTCTTCGCTTATCTCGTAGCGGTGTCCGTTGTGGCAGCCCAGCCCCCTCAGCGGTTCTTCGCGCTAACTCGCGACGATGTGGTTCAGCTCGAACGGCAGCGCGCCTTCGTACATCATCTGGCTCAAAGGCTAGACATACCGTGGCAATTCAAGGGAACAAGCGCCGACCTGAGGGTCCTTCAAGCGATCATTGACTCCAAGGCGTTGTCAGCATCGCAAACGTGGGAGCTGCAATCTCTTGGTATTGCCCTCGGTGATGTCTTCGCCAACGAGAAGGGCCTACGCTGGGTCATTGTTGAAGATGAGTACGGACGCGATCCTGCACTCAGATACAAGGAAACTTCAAACCTAGTGTTTCCGCTCACCATGATTGCCAAGCGCATTGAAGAAGGTAAAGCGATCGATGTCCAAGCCATCTTCGAGGGCGTTTCGGACTATATCGAGCAGTTTCATGAATGAACAGGCATAACGAATAAGGTTAGATCGCGCGAAGCCGCGATCTGAACCGTTTGTTGGACGAGCCCGGTTCTGCCGCGGCGGGCATACAGTGAACAAATCAGGAGGGTCTATCCCGATCGGGTAGCGCGAATGTGCGCGGGAGGCGAATTACGCAGGCCGGCGCCGGAATTTGGCGGCCGCCCTGCGTCTTTTGGGCCGATCGCAGCCGATATTGGGAAAATTGCGGACGAGCGCAAGCGTCAGCCTGCGGGCGCTGAATGCCCTGGTCGTCTTCGGTCGGCCGGTCGGTCACATTCAATGTTTCGGGGTATCCACATGGACGGTTCCCACGCGCCTGCGGCCTGTGCGCACCGCTGGAGCGGTGAAGGATGCGTTCCCACGCTGGAGCGTGGGAACGATCGGAATTGGAAAGCCACCGAGCAGGATGCGAGCGGATTCATCCTCCGCAAGCAAACTCCCTGGCCAGAAAGGTGCAAAATGGCGCCAGGCTCGATTAATCTTTCCGGACGAGGATAAATTCCCCCTTCGGCGGCAGTGACCACTACAGAGAAGAACTTGGGACAGCGTGATGTGCATCAGGTCTCCAAAGCCACCGAGTATGGAGAATAAGTTGAGCCTGGCC
>JAEUNN010001079.1 GCA_016791085.1 Rhodocyclaceae bacterium
CGCCAGGTGGCCGCCCCATTCGTTGGCTTCGAGCAGGGTTTCGTTGGCGATCACGTCCAGCTGCTTTTGTGCCTCGCCCTGGATGTTGTCGCTGCCCGCCTCGCCCAGTACGCCGGCGATGGCGCCTTTGGATACGGCGACCGAAATGGATTTGATGGCGCGCGCCACGACTTCGATGAGCAGCCGGCGATCCGCCGTGAGGTTCTGCTTGCGCTGTTGTTCGATCAGGTAACGGGTGAGCGTGATGCGGGCCATGCAAGAAACTCCGGAGGCTGTAAACACCTCTCGATTATCCCGCATTCCGCCCCGCCCACGACATGCCGCCTGACACGCGCGGACGCAGCCGCGGCGGTCCGGCGCCCGCGCGCCGGCTGACGGGATCAGGAGCTTTTTTGCATCACCACCAGCTTGTTGTCCACCTTGACCACGCCATCGACCAGCATGGCCAGATTGGTGGCGTGGTCGCGTGCGGCGTGGGTGGCGGCGGTACCGGTCAGCGTGACCACACCGTTTTTCGTTTCCACGGCGATGTCATTGGTTTTGAGGTCGTCGGCGGCCAGAATTTTCGCTTTCACGCGTGCGGTCAAGGCCGTATCGTCCAGCGCCTGCCCGGCTGCCGCCGCTTTCTGTTCGATTGCATCGCCCGCCTTGTCCAGGCGGCGCTCCATCTTGTCAACTTCCTTCTTTCCGGCGTCCATGGCCGAATCGACTTGCTGGCCCGCCGATTTCGGCGCTTCGGATTGATTGCAGCCAACCAGCAGCGCGGCCGAGGTACAGAGCACGGCCGCCAATACATGGCTCTTGCAGATATACATGTGAAATCCTTTCGGTTCAGGTCAGTCCAGCCACCCACCTGGCCGCCCTGCGGTCCGGCCTGGCGGGACACCACGGCGGTGGGAGCACAAGCCCGCGACAGCAGATCGAGGCAGGCCTCGTGTGCGCCCGGCTTGAGTCGAAATTTAGGCTTGCACAGAGCGCCGGTCTGTCGGAGAACTACGCCGGCGGCTGTAGGAAGTGCGGAAAGATCTGCCCGGAAACTTGCGCCCGGGCACGCATGGGCAGCGCGGCCTGACGCTCAGGGCGCCGCCGGAACGATGGCCAACGCGCGCTGCAGGGCCGCGCGCAGGCGCCCGGCGTCAAGTTCGCGCCAGCGCGCGCACACGTGCTGGTCAGGGCGCAGCAAATACGCGGTACCGGCCGCGGCGTCATAGCCGGCGTGGGCCGCCAAATCCGGATCGTGCAGCACGCGCAAGCCTGGCCGCGTGCCGGCGGCCGCACCGGCCACGGCAATTATCCGCATCGGGGTCAGTTCGCATGCGGCGACCTGCAGGGCCAGCACCAGCGCTTCGTCGGGCAGGCTGTCGCGGCCGCAGAACAGCAGCAGGCAAAAACCGTTGCCGGCCACTTGCGCCAGATGCAGCGTTTCGCCATGTTCCAGAAGGTTCAGGTCCAGCATCGGGCTGCCCGCCACGGGACCGCAACCCATGTCGTGTTCGTCGGGCGTATTGAGCGGCGATTCGCTCAGCACCGAGGGCACCGACAGGCGCCCCGAATTGACCATGTGGCGCGCGAACGCATGGCGCCGCGCAAGCGCCAGCACGGCGTCGCGGAAGCGCCGGCTGCGGGCATCTTTGGGGGTGATGAATTCGGTCGCGCGCCCGGCATTGCGCAGGTTTTCATCGGCCGCGAATTCGCGTTCGCCGGCATAGCTGTCGAGCAGCACTTCCGGCGCACGTCCTTTCAGCACCAAATCCAGCTTCCAGCCCAGGTTATCCACGTCCTGCATGCCGGAATTGGCACCGCGCGCCCCGTGCGGCGATACCTGATGCGCTGCGTCGCCGGCAAACAGGATGCGGCCATGGCGAAAGTTCTGCATGCGCCGGCACTGGAAGGTATACACGCTGCTCCAGAGCAACTCGAATTCGTGCGAGCCGAGCATGGCGCCAAGCCGGTCCAACACCGGCTGCTGTTGCATTTCGCGTGCCGGATCAGCCTCCCAGCCGAGCTGGAAATCCACCCGCCAGACGTTGTCGGCCTGCCTGTGCATGAGCACCGAGCGGCCCGGATGAAACGGCGGATCGAACCAGAACCAGCGCTCCACGGGAAAATCCGCCTGCATGCGCACGTCCACG
>JAEUNN010001097.1 GCA_016791085.1 Rhodocyclaceae bacterium
CATCGCCGCGATCGCGTTCAATGCCACGGCCTCGGCCACCAGCTATCTGTTCGGCGAACTGCAGCCCGCGACGCTTGCCGGGTCGGTGTATGTCGATGCCAATGCAAACGCCGCGCGCGACTCCGGCGAAGGCCTGGCCGGCGTCACGTTGCGCCTCACCGGCACCGACGACGCCGGCAATGCCGTCGATACCACGACCACCACGGCCGCCGACGGCAGTTACAGCTTTACCGGCTTGCGCCCCGGCAGCTATGCCGTGACCGAAACCCAGCCGGCCGGCTATGGCAATGGCGCCACCCTCGCCGGCAGCGCCGGCGGCACGGCCGCCACCAATACCGTCACGGCCATCACGCTCACCCAGGGCACGAATGCAACGGGCTACGACTTCCGCGAAATCACCGGCAGCATCGCGGGATTCGCCTATGTCGATGCCAACGACAACGGCACTAAAGATGCCGGCGAAACCGGCCTCGCCGGCGTCACGATCACGCTCACCGGCACCGACGCAGCCGGCAATGCAGTCAGCCGCAACACCACCACGGCCGCCGACGGCAGCTATGGCTACGCGGCCCTGCTGGCCCCGAACGGGGCCGGCTACACGCTGACCGAAACCCAGCCGGCCGGCTATAACGACGGCCGCGAAACCGCCGGCAGCGCCGGCGGCACTGCCGACAACAGCGCTTTCGATGCGACCGCCGCGCATAACGTAATCACCGGCATAACGCTGGCCGCAGGAACTTCCGCGACCGGCTACCTGTTCGGCGAGCGCATCCAGACCGGCAGCCTGTCCGGTTTCGTCTATGAAGACCGCAACAACAACGGCGCCAAAGATGCCGGCGAGCCCGGCATCGCGGGCGTGGCGCTGGCGCTCACTGGTAGCGACAGCGGCGGCAATGCCGTCAATGCCACGGCCACGACGGCCGCCGACGGCAGTTTCAGCTTCACGAATCTAACCAGCGCGAACGCCAGCGGCTACACGCTGAGCGAAACCCAGCCGGCCGGCTATGACGACGGCCGCGAAAGCGCCGGCAGCGCGGGCGGCAACGTGGATAACAGCGCTTTCGATGCGACCGCCGCGCATAACGTAATCGCCGGCATCAACCTCGCCGCCGGCAGCGCCGCGACCGGCTACCTGTTCGGCGAGCGCGTCGCTGCCGCCAACCTGTCCGGTTACGTTTATCTCGACAGCAACGACAACGGCGTCAAGGAGGCGGGCGAGCCCGGCATTGCCGGAGTGAACATTCACCTCGCGGGCACGGACCGCGACGGCAACCCGGTTTCCCTGGATGCCACCAGTGCGGCCGACGGCCTGTACCGTTTCGACAATTTGCCGCCGTCCGGGCCCACCGGCTACACCCTGACCGAAACCCAACCGGCCAGTTTCAACGACGGCCGCGACGCCCTGGGCAATGCCGGCGGCGTGCTGGCCAACGACAACCTGAGCGCCATTGTGCTGGCCCCCGGCCAAAGCGCCTCAGGCTACGATTTTGGCGAACGCCCGAAAATCGATCCGTCCACCGAAGCCAGCGTATCCGGCCGCGTCTGGTTCGATGCCAACCACGACCGGCTGGATAACGACGGCGCCGGCAGCGGGCGCGCGGGCTGGCTGGTCGAATTGCTGTTTCCCGACGGGTCCGTCGCCACCACGGCCGTGACCGACACCGACGGCAACTACGCGATGCCGCAGGTGGTGCCCGGCAACGGCTATCGCATACGCTTCCGCCACCCCAGCAACGGCGCCATATTCGGCAACCCGGCCCTGTCGCCCAACCCGTCCGAACGCGCGCCGGGCGAAGCCGTCGCGGCCGGCTACATTACCAACCTGGATATCGCGCCAGGCGCCAACATCATCAAGCAGAATTTGCCGCTCGATCCCAGCGGCGTGACCTATGACAGCACGACGCGCGCCAGAGTGGGCGGCGCCACGGTGAGGCTGCTGGGACCGCCCGGATTCGACGCCGCCACCCATCTGCTGGGCGGCGCGGCCAATGTGTCGCAACTGACCGGGCCGGACGGCATATACCAGTTCATCCTGCTGGCCGGCGCACCGGGCGGCACTTACACGCTGGATGTCGTGGCGCCGCCCGGCTATCTGCCCGGCCTGTCGGCGGTACTTCCGCCCTGCACGGCCGGCTTGTCGGTCGTCGCGTTGCCCGACCCGGCCTTGGTACAGACCAGCGACAACCCGCCCGCGCTCGCCGCGCCGCGCCAGGACCCGGCCGCTTGCGCGCCCAGCTCTGCGGGATTGGGGGCGGCGGCCAACAGCACGCGCTACTACCTGAACTTCGCCCTCACGCCGGGGCTGTCCGCGAATGTCGTGAATAACCACATTCCGTTCGACCCGCTCGCCGGCAACACCCTGGTGGTCACGAAAACCACGCCGCTCGTGAATGTGTCGCGCGGCGACCTGGTGCCCTACACCATCACGGCCACCAACCGGCTCAACCTGCCCATCGGGCCGGTCAGCGTGCACGATGTGCTGCCGCCCGGCTTCAAATACCGCACACATAGCGCCACCCTGGGCGGAATCGCGCTGGAACCCGCCGCAAACGGGCGCATGCTCACCTGGACCCCGATCAATTTCGCGGCGCGCGAAAGCAAAACTTTCAAACTGGTGCTGGTGGTCGGCAGCGGCGTGGGCGAAGGCGAATACACCAACCAGGCCTACATCAGTTCCAGCCCGGACGGCCGCCAGATTTCCAACACCGCGTC
>JAEUNN010000027.1 GCA_016791085.1 Rhodocyclaceae bacterium
CGCTCGGCGATGAGGGCATGGAAATCCTCGTCCTGGGGCGAGCGCATCGGATGCAGGCCGAAGTCGTCGATGGCCAGCACGTCGATGCGGGCGAGTTGCTGCAGCTTGCGTTCCAGCGCATTGGTGGCGCGGGCGGCGAGCAACTGAGCCGCGAGTTTGGCGTGGGTGATGAACAGCACGTCATGGCCGGCGCGCAGCGCACAGTGGCATAGAGCCTGCAGCAAATGCGATTTCCCGGTACCGGTCGGACCGACGATGAGCACCGGCGCATGCTCGATCACGAAGCGACAAGTGGCCAGTTCGGCGAGCACCGCGCCATTGAGCGTGGGGGAGGCATGGCGGTCGAAGCGCTCCAGCGTCTTGTCGTTCATTACCTGCGCGCGGCGCAGCCGCTGCGCGAATTGGCGCTGCTCGCGGCGGGCGATTTCGTCCTGCAGCAGCAGGGCCAGGAAATCCGTGTAGGCGAGCTTGGCCTCGATCGCCTGACGGTTGCGTACTTCGAGCGAATCGAGCACGCCGGACAAGCGCAATTGCTTGAGCAGCGGTGCGATCTGGGGCATGGGATGCATAACTGACTCCGATCTATAAAGTGCAATTAAAAGCGATGTAATAAGAACTTATTGAGCATTGAGCGGCGCGCCGGCTAGCGGCACGCCGCGCCGTCAATGGAGCGCATCCGCGGGACCGCGGCTGAACCGTCCGCCGCCCAGATAAGGCTCCTCCAAGGGCGCCGGATCGAACAGTTCGGGAGCCTGATCAAGGCCATGCTTCAGAATGTGTTTGACGGTCCGATAAGTCGGCGTGCCGAAAGCCAGCGCCCGCGCGCAGGCGGCCTCCAGGCGCGCCCGGCTGTAGCCCTCGGTGAGCCGCAGCACACCCTGCGCGGCGCGCAGGTGGTCGAGCACGCGGTGCGCGAACAGCGCCTCGACGAGCGCCAGGCAGGCCGGGCCGACCGCGCGGGCTTGCGCCAGGCACCATTGCGGATCGCGCATGAAATACGCCTGCGCCTGCGGCGGCAGATGGTCCTCGACGGTCGAGCGCTCGCCGGGCCGCGTGCAGCGCCGGTGCGTAGCCACCAGCTCGTGCTCGTGATAGGCACGCAGCACCTGGGCGGTAATCTCCAGCCAGAGCGACTGGCCGATCAGCCGGAACGGCACCGAATACTGGCAGTACTCGAACACCACATGCCCGTTGCCATGCACCTTGGCGCGCGCCCACACCGGGCACTCCGGCGCCACCGCGGGCAGCGGCTTGAGCAGCGCCTGCTCGATCGCGGCAAAGCGCGCCAGCGGGCGCTCGCGGGTACTGCCGTGGATGCGATTGCCGGCTTCGCCCGCCACCCAGGCGCGCAGCTCATCGTTGGCCTGATGCAGCGAGCGAAACGTACGCAGCGGCATGAAATTGCGCTTGATGTACTTGACGCCGGCCTCCACGCGCCCCTTCTTGGCCGGATCGCGCACCGGGCACGGATCGATCAGAAAGCCGTACCCGAGCGCCAGATCGCCATACGCCCGCTGCACCGTGGGTTCGTAATAACACGCGCGCGTAATCGCACACTTTGGGTTGTCGATGCGCACCTTCTGCGCCACCCCGTTGAACGATTCGAAGGCACGGCGGTGGCAGGCGAGCCAGGTCGCCACGTTCTGGTTGGTGACGAATTCGGCGTACTGGTGCCGGCTCCACGCCAGCGTCATCACGAACACCCAGGTCTTGACCGGCCGGCCGCCGGAGCCCTCGCAGATCTCGGGGCCGCTGCCGAAATCGACTTGCGCCATCTCGCCGGCCGCGAAATCCAGATGCACCGTGGCCGCCGGTGTGCCCACGCCGGCTTGG
>JAEUNN010000037.1 GCA_016791085.1 Rhodocyclaceae bacterium
CCTGCGCGCGCGCCATGGCAGCGGCCTGGGCGCGGATTTCAGCGTTTATCGCGTGGCTAACCACGGCAACCTGGGTGTGCTGAATCAAAGCCAGACCGATATTGTCAAGCAGCCTTTTTCCGGCTCCGCATGGATGGCTGACGCCGCAGTATCGTGGCGCCTGCCGGGCAAGCTTGGCCAGCTGGAAATGGGCGGTAAAAATATATTCGACAGGCGCGGCCTGCGTTATATCGACATGGATCCGATCAGTCCGCGTGTTGCACCAGAGCGCTTATTTTTTGCACGTATTCAGTTATCGTATTAACATCGGATCCGGTCTGGGAGGGGTGTCGAATGGGACGGCTGGTCAGAATTGCCTTGTATATCCTGCTATCGCTCAGCTATTTGGGTGGCAGCGTCCATGCGGATAATGCTGCGGAGGGTGGCGCGAGCGCCAAGCCGGACAGCCGCGCGCCGCAAACGTCCGGCCGCGAAGATTTGCCGACGAGCGCCGAATCCACCGCGGACAAGGGTGACCTGTTCGCGGCACCGTCGGCCAAATCCTGCCCTTCCGGCTGTTTTTTTTCCCCCCGCTGCAATGGCGGTGGAAAGGAAATTTGTTGCAAGGCTTCCAACCCGTACGAAAAGTGTCGTACCCCCTGAGGTGGCCGCGCCGGCCACGCCTCGCTTGGTGACGTGCCGGCGTAACACGCAAATACGGCCCTGCCGGGTATGTCGACCGGGCCACCGCAGGCCTGCCCCGGCCGCTCCGGACCCGGACTTTGCCGTCATGCGGACGCGATTGCGCGGAACGCATGTTCCACATTTCATCCCGGCGTAGGCGCGGTTCAGCCTGACTGGCCGCCCGGCGGGCCTCATCAAATTGTCCATCGGTCCGGTTTGCGCGGGCGCGGCTGCCTGGCGTTTGGTGTTGCGGAGCGCCAGCGCGAACGCCGGCAGTCGGTCCAGGCGTGCTGTGACGGGCTCGCGGGGTCCGTGGCAAGCCGGTGAGCGCGCAGGCCCGGGGATAGCGGCCGAACTGCCGGGCAGGGCGCCCGGCTGACGATGGCGCAAGCGGGCCTGTGTCCGTGGTCGGGATGCAAGGCCACGCGGTGCCCGCTCGTCGGACACCGATACCCGGCTGCCGCAGGCAGGACGCGGCTCAGGCCAGGCCGGCGAGCGCCATTTCGAGTTCGTGCCGGCCCTGCGGGCTGGCCATGGCGATCACGACCTGTCCCGGTTCCAGGCGAAAAGTCGCGGGCGGATTGAATACCCAGTTTTGGCCGCGACGTATCGCCAACAACAGATAGTTCGGACTTTTAAGTTCCAGGGCGCTCAGGTCGCGCGGCACGAAGCCGTCCGGAACGCTCACTTCTTCCACGCGCAGGTTGTTTTCCGAGCGCAGCATTTCGTCCAGAAAGCCCACCACGTGCGGCCTGATCATGGCCGACGCGATACGCATGCCGCCCGTGAAATCCGGCGACACGATGGCGTCGGCGCCGGCCTTGCGCATTTTTTCGATGTTGCGCACTTCGTGGCAGCGCGCCACGACGCGTACTTGCGGGTTCAACTGTTTGGCC
>JAEUNN010000040.1 GCA_016791085.1 Rhodocyclaceae bacterium
CAGCCAGAAATAGCCGGCCAGCAGGCATACCGCGATATAGCGCGTGAGGCCGGCCTGGCGCACCGTGCGGCGCGCGATGTCGTGGCGCAGCAGCCATAGCGCGAACAGCGCCAGCGCCGCCGCATAGGGCAGCCAGCCCAGGCCGGCGCCGGCCACTGCGGCGCCGGCCAGCAACAGCGCCAGGATGGCCGTGAAGGCGCGCTTCGAGCCGGGCGCGGCCGGCAACAGCCGGGTCAGTTCCAGCCGCTCGCCGGCTATCGTGAGCAGCAGGAAGGCGAACCACCAGGGCACGGCGGCGGTGGCGCCGGCCAGCGCCCACACCAGGTCGCCCGCGCATAGTGCGCCCGCGCCGAACGCCAGCGTGGCGGTATGGAGCGTGCGCTGGCGCTGCCAGATGAGCAGGCTTTCCAGCAGCAGCAATAGCGCCGCGGTGGCGCACAGGGCTTGCGCCAGCGCCCCCGGCGCGCGTGCGATCAGACTGAGCCCGCCCAGGCCGGCGGCTGCCGGCGCCAGGTAGGCGGGCGCCGCGCCCAGCGCGACGGCGCGCTCCAGGCTGATGACGGCCGCGAAAAACGCCGCCACCAGCAGTGCGCCGTGCATGGCGGCGAGCGGCGGGCCGAAATCCGGCACGTTGAGGCCCAGGCGCGCCAGGCCGGCGACCACGCCGCTCACCAGCGCCAGCACCGCCAGGCCCAGTAGCGGCAGCCGGGCTGCCGGCGGCAATGCGGCCTGCGCCATGCTACTCACCCAGGGTGCGGCGTGCGCGCTCGCTCATGAGGCCGGGGTGCCAGGGCGGATCGCGCACCAGACGCAAATCCAGCGTGGCGTCCGGCGCGAGCAGGGGCGCCAGGGCGTCCAGGGCTTCGTCGGCGATCAGTTCGCCCATGGGACAGGACGGCGAGGTCAGCGTGATGTCGATTTCCAGCCGCTTGTCGCGCCATTCGATGCGATACACGAGACCCAGGTCCACGATATTGACGCCCATTTCGGGATCCACGACCTGGGCCAGCGCCGCGCGCACGGCTTCGACGGAGGGGCCGGGCTCGGGCGCGGAGCCGGCATGCGGGGGCGGGGTGGTTGCAGACATGCGTAAGGGGGTGAATTGGGCGACAGCCCTGTTTATACGGCGAGGCCGCGGTTTTTCCCTTGCGCCAGGACAAGTTCCGGCGCGCCCCCTTGTGCGGCGGGCGCAATCGGCGCCTGAACTTGCGCGCGCGCCGGGCGCAGTTCCCTGGCCGCACTGTGCCTGCGCCGGGCCGGCCGCATGGCCGTGCTGCATGTTGCTACACTGCGCTGGCGTCCGGCAGGCGCAGGGCCTGCGGCACGCGGCGCGCCGGGCAGGTTTAGTGTACCGGGCCATGCGCATCTATACTGCGGCATCGTCTGCGCGCGCAGGGCGTCGCAGAATTCAACCAAAACGCGCTGCAAGGAGGAAGGCGTGAGCAAATTCATGGTACGCAAGCTGGCCGTGCTGGGGGCCGGCGTGATGGGGGCGCAGATCGCGGCGCATTGTGCCAACGCGGACATTCCGGTGCTGCTGTTCGATC
>JAEUNN010001169.1 GCA_016791085.1 Rhodocyclaceae bacterium
CATAATGAGTGGCGAGCCACCGAGCGCTTTCAGGTTGTAGGCGATGTTGCCGGCGCATCCGCCAAATTCGCGCCGCATGTCGGGCACCAGGAAAGCGACGTTAAGAATGTGCAGCTTGTCGGGGAGGATATGGTTCCGGAATCGGTCATGAAACACCATGATGGTGTCGAAGGCGATGGAACCGCATATCAGTGTGTGCATGACCGGCATCGTCGCTCAGCTTGAAAATGCCAAGTATATCAGGGCCGTATCGGCCTCCTGGACAGTCCGCCGAAAGCCCGGCAACATGGCGTTTGTTGCAGCGCAACATGCGAGCCCGGGGCGCGGCCACCCTATGATCAGATTTTTCGCATTCATGCTGGTGATGCTGTTGCCGGCCGTGCAGTCCGCGGCCGCGGAGCAATTCGCCCTGACTGCCGAAGAACAGGCCTGGCTCGCGCAACATCCGGAAATCCGCCTTGCCCCCGAAGCGGATTACGCGCCTTTCAGTTTCGCCGGCGCGGACGGGCGCTTCGAGGGCATGTCGGCGGATTACCTCAAACTGGTCGCGGCGCGCCTGGGCATGGCGCCGCGCGAACTGACGCCGGCCGCGCTGGCCGACGTGCTGCAGAAGGTGAAGCGCGGCGAAGCCGATCTGGTGACCTCGCTCAAGCCCACTTCGGAACGCGTGACGTATCTGCAGTTCACGGCCCCCTACGTGGAAGTGCCGGCGGTATTGCTGGTGCGCCGCGACTACCGCGGGCCCACCGATCTGCGCGACATGGGCCGCGCGCGCGTGGCGGTGGGCAACGCCTACGCCGTGCACGAACACCTGTTGCATAACTATCCGACCTTGCCGCTGGTGCCGCTGCCGGACGATCGCGACTGCCTGCGCAAGCTCGCCACGGGCGAGGTGGACGCGGCGGTCATGGATCTCGCCAGCGCGTCCTGGCTGTTGCGCCAGGAGGGTATCGGCAACCTCAAGATCGCCGGGGAAATAGGCTTTTTCTATCCGCTCAGTTTTGCCGTGCGCAAGGACTGGGCGCCGCTCGCCGCGCTCATGGACCGTGCCCTGGAGTCGCTGCCGCAGGCCGAGCGGCAGGCCATATTCACGCGCTGGATAGGATTCGAGCGGCCGTGGTATTACGCCAACCGCAATATGCTGTATGCGGCGGCCGCGCTGCTCGCGCTGTTCGGCGCGGGCGCCCTGGCGACGCTGGCGTGGAACCGGCTGCTGCGCCGGCAGGTCGCCCTGCAAAGCAATTCGCTCAAGGAAGAATACGAGCGCAACCGCCAGGCCGACGAACAGCGCCGGCGCAGCGAAGTGCGCTATCTGAAGTTGTTCGAATCGGCGCGCGACGGTGTGCTCATCGTGGATGGAGGCACTGCGGCCGTGCTCGAAGCGAATGCCGCCGTGGAACTTATGTTCGGCTACCTGCGCGCGGACTATCTGGGCTGCGCGCTGGCGGACATTCCGCCGCTCATCGCCAGCGAAGCGCGCGCGCGCGTGGTGGAACGCCTGTCGGCACCCGGCGCGCTACCCGAAATGGACGTCGACCTGCGCACCAGCGCGGGCGTGCGGGTGACCTGCGAACTGAGCCAGAACGATTATCGCGACGGCGAACGGCGCGTGGTGCAGCTCACCTTGCGCGACATCACGGCGCGCCGGCGCGCGGAAGCCGAGGTGTTGCGTCTGGCCCAGCACGACCCGCTCACCAATCTGCCCAACCGCGTCCTGCTGCACGACCGGCTCACCCAGGCCATGCACCGGGCCGACCGCCGCAATACCCAGGTAGCCGTGCTGTTTCTGGACATAGACCGCTTCAAGCGCGTGAACGACTGCGTCGGCCACACACTGGGCGACGAACTGCTCAAGGAGGCCGCGAACCGGCTGCGCCAGGCGGTGCGCAAGGCCGACACGGTATGCCGCCTGGGCGGCGACGAATTCATCATCGTGCTCACCGACACCGAAAGCCAGGAAGTGGTGGCGCGCATCGCCGCCAAGCTGCAGAACGCGCTGAGCCAGTCTTTCGATATCGGCGGGCGCGAAATGCAGGTCACGGCCAGCATAGGCATCGCCATGTACCCGCATGACGGCGAAGATATCGACGCGCTCGTCCGCAACGCCGACACCGCCATGTATCACGGCAAGGAAAGCGGGCGCGCCAGCTATTACTTCTTTACGCAGGAAATGAATGTGCGCGTGGCCGAGCGCGTGGCGCTCGAACAGGCCCTGCGCAATGCGGTGTCGAACGGCGAACTGGAACTGCATTTCCAGCCGCAGATCAACCTCGCAAACGGCAGCCTGACCGGTGTGGAAGCGCTGTTGCGCTGGAATCACCCCACTCTGGGCGCGGTACCGCCGGTGCGCTTCATCCCCATCGCCGAGGATGCGGGCCTGATCGGGCGCATAGGCGGCTGGGTGCTGGAAGAAGCGGTGCGCCAGGCCCGCATATGGCGCGACACGTTGGGCCTGAAGGTGCCGATCGCGGTCAATGTGTCGGCGCACCAGATACAGAACGTGGGCTTTGCCGATTTCGTGCTGGACACCTTGTCGGCGCACGGCGTGCCGCCCGAAGCGCTGGAACTGGAACTGACCGAATCCGCCGTGCTGCGCGTGGTGGAACAGCCCGGCAATGCACTGGTGCAGTTGAGCGGCGCCGGGGTCGCGTCGGCCATCGACGACTTCGGCACCGGC
>JAEUNN010000185.1 GCA_016791085.1 Rhodocyclaceae bacterium
GCAGGGCGAGGCAGTCACCTACGAGCGCGTGCAACCGCACGCGGACCAGCGCATTTTCCTGGAAATCACGCTGGTGCCCGATTTCGACGCCGGCGGCGCGGTCGCCAGCTTTTACGTGATGGCCACCGACATCACGCGCCACAAGCTAGCCGCACTGGCGCTGTCCGCCAGCGAACAGCGCTACATGCTGGTGTGCGAGGGCGCCGCCGACGGCATCTGGGACTGGAATCCCGTCACCAAGGCGCTATATGTTTCGCCGCGCCTCATTTCCATACTGGGCTACCCGCCCGAATTCACGATCCCGGACACCAACCTGTGGCTGGATTTGGTGCACCCGGACGACCTCGAATATTACAACGCGGCCGTCGCAGCGCACCTGAAGCGCGAAACCGACCACCTCGAGGTGGAGTTCCGCATCCGCCACGCCGACGGCGGCTGGCGCTGGATTTATTCGCGCGGCCTGGCGGTGTGGGACGATTGCGGCGTCGCGCAACGCATGGCCGGCTCGCTCAACGACATTACCGACCGCAAGCTCACCGAAGCGCGCGTGCAGTTTCTGGCGCACCACGACGCGCTCACCGGCCTGCCCAATCGCGTGCTGCTGATGGACCGCCTCAATCACGCGATCGCCGCGGCGCGCCGCCACGGCGGCTGCATCGCCGTGATATTTCTCGACCTCGACCGCTTCAAGAACGTCAATGACACGCTGGGCCACCTGGCCGGCGACCAGATGCTGCGTGAAGTGGCAAGCCGCCTGCAAGGCTGCCTGCGCGAGGACGACACGGTCGCGCGCCAGGGCGGCGACGAATTTATCGTGCTGCTGGAAAACCTGCAGGACGTGGCCGAAGCCGACCGCGTGGCGCAGAAACTCATATCGATATTCGTGACGCCGTTCCCTATCGGCGACCAGGAACTTTACCTGGGCACCAGCATGGGCATCAGCCTCTATCCGCATGACGGACACGACGCCGAAACCTTGCTGCGCCACGCCGATACCGCCATGTACCACGCCAAGGACAGCGGCCGCAACGATTTCCGCTTCTACGCGCGCGAAATGAATACCGTGGTGCAGCAGCGCATGGAGCTGGAACGCCACCTGCGCACCGCCGTCGAGCGCGAAGAACTCAAGCTGGTGTACCAGCCCATCGTGGATTTTTCGACCGGCAGCATAGTCGGCGCGGAAGCCCTGCTGCGCTGGAACCACAAGGATTTGGGCGCGGTGTCGCCGGCCCGCTTCATACCGATTGCGGAAAGCACCGGGCTTATCCAGCCCATAGGCGCCTGGGTGCTCGCCGAAGCCTGCCGCCAGGCGCGGCAATGGCGCGAACTGGGCTACATGGGCTTGCGCGTGGCGGTCAATGTGTCGGCACCGCAACTATTGCGCGGCAACCTGAAGTCGGTGCTGGCGCAAATATTGTCGGCCCCCGGCGTGGATGCGCGCCTGCTCACGCTGGAACTGACGGAAAGCGTCATCATCGAAAATGCCGACGAAGCCGCCGCCACATTGCGCGACATCGCCCAGACCGGCATCCAGCTGGCCATAGACGATTTCGGCACGGGCTATTCCAGCCTCAGCTATTTGCGCCGCTTCCCCTTCCACAAGCTCAAGATCGACCGCTCTTTCGTGCAGGACGTGACCACCGACCGCAATGACGCGGCCATCGTCGCGGCCATCATCGCCATGTCGCACAGCCTGGGCCTACGCACCGTCGCCGAGGGCGTGGAAACCGCCGGCCAGCTCACTTTCCTGCGCGGCCAGGGCTGCGACGAAGCACAGGGCTATTTCCTCGGCGTACCCATGTCGCCGGCGGATTTTCTCGCGCTCCTGGCGGCCAAGGCGCAGCCGAACGGCCGTCCATGACGCCGCCGCGCACCGTCAATCTTGCCCTGCAGGGCGGCGGCGCGCACGGGGCTTACGGCTGGGGCGTACTCGACGCGCTGCTGGCGGACGGCCGCATCGCCATAGAAGGCATCAGCGCAACCAGTGCCGGCGCCATGAATGCCGTGGTGCTGGCGCAAGGCTGGCACAAGGGCGGCGCGGCCGGCGCACGCGCGGCGCTGAATGCGTTCTGGCGTGACGTGTCCGCCGCCGGCAGCATTTTTGCCAGCCCGCGCGGCTCGCCCTGGGCGAACTGGTTCCGCGGTTCGACACCGCCGCTGCAAATGTGGATGGACATGCTGATGCGGGTGTTTTCGCCCTACCAGTGGAACCCGCTCAACATCAACCCGCTGCGCGACCTGCTGTTGCGCCACGTCGATTTCGAAACTTTGCGCGAACACAGCCCGTTCAAACTGTTCCTGTGCGCGACCAATGTCGAAACCGGCAAGATACGCCTGTTCGACAACACCGAACTGAGCGCCGACGCCGTGCTCGCCTCGGCCTGCCTGCCGCTGCTGTTCCAGGCCGTGCAGATAGACGGCGAGTATTTCTGGGACGGCGGCTACATGGGCAATCCGGCGATCTTTCCGCTCATTTACCACTGCAGCAGTTGCGACGTGGTGATCGTGCA
>JAEUNN010000201.1 GCA_016791085.1 Rhodocyclaceae bacterium
GGCCGGCCTCGCCGGCAAAAAAATTCTGACCATAGAAGGCGTTGCCGACCTGCCGCGCGGGCGCGCGGTGCAGGCGGCCTGGGAAAAACTCAATGTCGTGCAGTGCGGCTACTGCCAGTCCGGGCAAATCATGAGCGCGCTGGCGCTCATAGAATCGAATCCGGCGCCCACCGATCTGGATATAGACGCGGCCATGGCGGGCAACATATGCCGCTGCGCCACCTACCATCGCATACGCGCCGCGATACTCGAAGCCGCGGCCGCGCCGCGCGGCTGAGGGGGCGGTCATGCATAGCGTAGATAGCCAGGGCATCGTAAACCTGAGCCGGCGCCGCTTCCTGCAGGGCAGTGCCGGCCTCACGCTGGGCGTCGTGCTGGGCGTGGGGGTGGAGCCAACTTGTGCGCAGGCCGCGGAAGTGCCGGCCGACCCCGCCGGTTTCGTGCGCATAGGTGCCGACAACAGCGTGACCATCATCGCCCAGCACCTCGAAATGGGGCAGGGCAGTTATACCGGGCTGGCCACCTTGCTGGCCGACGAAATGGATGCGGCCTGGACGCAGGTGCGCGTCGAAGGCGCGCCGGCCGACGCGAAGCGCTACGGCAACCGCAAATTTGGCGGCGCACAAGGCACCGGCGGCAGCACCGCCATGGCCAATTCCTGGGAAACCATGCGGCGCGCCGGTGCGGCCGCGCGCGCCATGCTGGTGGCGGCGGCTGCCGAATCCTGGCAAGTGCCGCGCGGCACGGTGAGCGTGCGCGAAGGCGTGGTGATGCACGAGCCGTCGGGCCGCCGCGCGAATTTCGGCGAACTTGCCGCGGCGGCCGCCGCACAGCCCGTGCCGGAGCGCCTGTTCCTCAAAAACCCGGGCGAATACACGCTGATCGGCAAGCCGCTCGCGCGCACCGACAACCGCGCCAAAGTGACCGGCGCCGCACGCTATACGCAGGACCTGCAATTGCCCGGCATGCTGGTCGCGCTGGTGCAGCACGCGCCGCGCTTCGGCGCACGCGTGGCGGGTTTCGACGACAAGGCCGCACGGCGCGTCAAGGGCGTGCTGGAAGTGGTGCAGATTCCGTCCGGCGTGGCGGTGCTGGCGGGCGACTTCTGGAGCGCCCGGCGCGGCCGCGACGCGCTGCGCGTGAAGTGGGACGAAAGCGCCGCCTTCAATCTGAGTTCGCGCGACATATTCGCGCGCTACCGCGAACTGGCTGCGCAGCCCGGCACGATCGCGCGCCAGGACGGCGACGCCGCGGCGGCCCTGGCCGGCGCCGCGAAAAAACTCCACACCACCTACGAATTCCCCTTCCTCGCCCACGCCGCCATGGAGCCGCTCAATTGCGTGATCCGGCTCGATGCCGACGGCTGCGAAATGTGGAACGGCGAACAGTCGCAAAGCACCGACCAGGCCGCGCTGGCCGCGCTATTCGGCATTGCGCCCGAGCGCGTGCGCATCAACATGCTGTATGCGGGCGGCAGTTTCGGACGCCGCGCCAATCCGGCTTCCGACTACGTGCTGGAATGCGCGCACATCGCCAAGGCGCTGGCCGGCGGCGCGCTGGGCGGCCGCCCGGTCAAACTGCTATGGACACGCGAAGACGACATGCGCGGCGGCTATTACCGGCCGGCCTATGTGCACGCGCTACAGGCCGGCCTGGACGGCCAGGGCAAAATCGTGGCCTGGACGCACCGCATCGTCGGCCAGGGCATACTCGCCAGTTCGCCACTCAAGGGGCGCGTGAAGGACGGGCTGGATCCCACCGTGCTCAAGGGCGCTTACAACCTGCCTTACGGGTTTG
>JAEUNN010000211.1 GCA_016791085.1 Rhodocyclaceae bacterium
ATCACCACGAAAAACGCGAACAGCAGGGTGATGAAATCCGCGTAGGACACGAGCCAGCGCTCGTGATTTTCATGCTCTTCGGGGGCGGAGCGGCGGGCCATGGCGACGGATGCGGGCGGAATACACCGCTTACGGCCGCCGACGGCCGGACTTTAACCGGCCGGCACACCGCGGGGCGCGGCCGGTACGCCGGCCGGCCGCGCCCGGCAGGGATTCAGGCGGTGTGCGACTGCAGCCGTTCGCACAACACGATGCGGCCAGGCGCCTCTTCGATGAGGCCCTGCAACTGCAGGTCCTTCATGACACGCGACACCATTTCGCGCGAGGCGCCGATCATCTTGGCGATGTCCTGTTTGGAAATTTTTCGATTCACGACCTTGCGGCCGTCCATGTCCTCGGCCATTTCCAGCAGCAGGCGCGCGACCCGGCCATACACGTCCATCAGGGCCAGGCTTTCTATCTTGCGGTCCGCCGTGCGCAGGCGCGACACCAGGTTGCGCATGATGTACAGCGACACGTCGAAATTGTCCTGCAGCGAACGTTTGAAATCGTGCTTGGAAATCACGATGAGGTCGCTGGGCGCAACAGCCACCACGGTGGCCGAACGCGGGCTTTCGTCCAGCACGCCCATCTCGCCGAACAGCTCGCCGGGACCCAGCATGGACAGGATGACCTCGCGCCCGTCCTCGTCGCTGACCAGCACCTTGAGGCTGCCGGACAGCACGAGATAGACGAAATCCGTCTTGTCGCCGGCGCGCACCACGGTGGAACCGCGCGAGGCGCGGCGCATGATGGACACGCGCGCGATCGGCTCCAGCGCCGAATCCGGCAGGCCCTTGAACATCGGGAAGGTTTTCAATGCGGTAACCGAAACCGGGTGTGCCGTCACCATTTTTGTTCACTCCCTCCAGTAAGGACCATGGCCGATGGGCGCAGGAATGGTTGTTCGATTGCCTATCAAGGATTTCCATTCAGATTATAAGGAATTTCTCGAAGTTGGCACAAAACGGCCGCCGATCGGGCATCTGCCGGCGCCCTGCGTTGCATCGGATTCACGCCTCCATGCCGCGCGCTGCCCGCTGCGCACGCCATTCTATAATTGCGTTCTTTACCTGCCCCCGTCGCCACCATGACCGCCCGCCACTGCCGCCTGCTCATACTTGGATCCGGCCCGGCCGGATATACGGCCGCCGTCTATGCAGCCCGCGCCAATCTCAAACCGGTGCTCATCACCGGCATCGACCAGGGCGGCCAGCTCATGACCACCACCGATGTCGACAACTGGCCGGCCGACGCCGAAGGCGTACAGGGCCCCGACCTCATGGCGCGTTTCCAGAGCCATGCCGAGCGCTTCGAGACCGAACTCATATTCGACCACATCCACACCGCCCATCTGCGCGAGCGGCCCATACTGCTGGAGGGCGATTCGGGCAGCTACAGCTGCGATGCGCTCATCATCGCCACCGGCGCCACCGCGCGCTACCTGGGTCTGGATTCGGAAAGCGCCTACAAGGGCCGCGGCGTGTCGGCCTGCGCCACCTGCGACGGGTTTTTCTACCGCGGCCAGGATGTCGCCGTGATAGGCGGCGGCAATACCGCGGTGGAAGAAGCGCTGTATCTTGCGAATATCGCGCGCCACGTCACCGTGGTGCATCGCCGCGACAAATTCCGCGCCGAAAAAATTCTGCAGGACAAGCTGTTCGAAAAAGCCGCCGCCGGCAAAGTCACGCTCATGTGGAATCACACCCTGGACGAAGTGCTGGGCGACGACAGCGGCGCGACCGGCATACGCGTACGCAATGTGCAGGACGGCAGCCGGTCAGACCTCGCGCTGACCGGCGTGTTCATCGCCATCGGCCACCAGCCCAATACCTCGCTGTTCGTCGACCAGCTCGACATGGAAAACGGCTACATCGTGACGCGCGGCGGCCGCCAGGGCAATGCCACGGCCACCAGCATAGACGGCGTGTTCGCGGCCGGCGACGTGGCCGACCATGTGTATCGGCAGGCGGTCACCAGCGCCGGCACGGGCTGCATGGCGGCGCTGGACGCGGAAGCCTATCTCGACAGTCTGGGCCTGGCCTGAACGATGTCCGCCGCGTCATGCGGCTTCGGCCTACCCGCGCGACCATGCCACGCCCGCCCAGCCCGGAAGATATCGCGCTGTTTCATGCCGCGGTGGAGGGCACGCAGCGCCTGACCGTGGATCGCGTGCACCACGAGCCGG
>JAEUNN010000212.1 GCA_016791085.1 Rhodocyclaceae bacterium
CGCAATACCGGGTGCGGGGCGCGCATGATCAGGACTCCGCGGGCGGCTCTTGCCGCGCCAGCATTTCGAGATAGAGCAAAATTTGCCCGACCGTGAGCGCGGAACTTTCCGCCGGGGTCCAGCCGAATTCGCGCGCGAGCAGGAAACAGGCGCGCGCGAGCGGTGCGCGCACGGCCTTTTCGAGCTCGTCGCCATCCATGGCGAGGCCGCTGATTTCATTCACGCGTTCGAGCAGAAATTGCAGCAGCCCGGCCGACAGCGAGCCGGTTTCCTCGACGCTAAGTTTGGGCTGTACGAGCGCCTGCTGCACCATGAGCACGCTGGTCAGCAGGTGCTGTTCCTTGGCGGCCTGGGTGACGCGCTGCACGTCGCGCACGGTGAGCGGGCGCAAGGTTACCTGCCCGGCTTCGCCCGCGTTCAACAGGCTGCCCGGCACGTCCACGGTATGGGTGGCGGAACTGCCGGCCAAAAGTTCTTCGGCCGACAGCGCGCGGCCGCTGCGCTTGGCGTCCATGGCGTCAGGCGGCGGCGTCTTCGACCTTCACCCACAAGGCGCGGAAATTGACTTTTTCCATCGCGAAATCGTCCTCGGGCAGGTCGTAGAACCACTCTTCGAGCTTCACGCCCATGACCGTCACGGTCGATGAGGTGCCCGGCAGCGAGGGGTTTTCCAGCCTGACCGACAGGTTGAAGGACGGACTGACGAAGGTCGCGGCCGGGCGGCTGTCGGCGGCGTCGCCCAGCATGAGTTTCAATAGCGCGCCATTGATGTAGGCGCGGTCTATCGAGCCATATACGTTGATGTTGCCGGGCCGCAATTCGGTCGGAAAGCGCTGGCCCAGTTCGTGAAACGGCTTCACGTCATTGGTCACGCGCACGGTCACGCCGGTCACGCGTCCTATCGGTGTGAGCGCATAGGCGTCATTGACGGCTTTGGCCTTGTCGCCTTCCAGGCCGGATTCCACTGCGACCGATATGGTGCCGTCCGAGCCGCGATAAACGGTGCTTGCCATGATGGATGCTCCTTCCCGGCGTCATTCCAGATTCATGATCACCTTCACGAAATCGATCGAGAAGGTGGGTTGCAGGGTCATCGTGACGATGGCCTGGCCATTGATTTCCTGCGCGCGCGTGGCGGACACGTCGAGCGTATAGGCGATCAGCATTTCGTCCAGCACCATGCCGGCCAGGAAACCGTCCAGCGTGGCCTTTAGTGCCGCGCGCACGCGCGAATTGTTGAGCCGCCCGATATACGGATTGGAGCCCAGGCGCACGCCGGCCTTGGCGAAATCGACGATGCGGCGCACCGACAATTGCTTGAACGCGCCGCTGTCGGTCGTGATGCCTTTCAGTGCGCGTATGCCCAGGTTTTTCTGCAGCACGAACACGCGGTTATTCAGCAGTTGCTTCTGTTCGGCGCGCGTATAGTCGCGCGCCAGGTCGTCCGCCGCGACGTCCTTGTTGGTCATGCTGATGTGCGGCGCGAGCGTGGCGATGCGCCCGGCCACCAGCGCCGCGGCATAGGCGGCCGGCAGCTTGACCTGTTTGTTGCGCTCGCCGGCGCGCGCCGCGTCGTCGGCCATGATGCCGGGCGCGACCAGCACCAGGCGCGGGTTGGAGCCTTTCGACACGTCGTCGGAAATGATCTTGTCCACGGCGTCGCTGGAGGCGCCCATGACGGCTATGCGCTCGCGGCCGTCGTTTTCGGTGGCTTCCAGATGCGCCAGCATGGTCGCGGCGGCGGTTTTGGCGTCGAAACCGCCGGCCACCACCAGGTTGATGGGCTGCGTGGCGAGCGGATCGAGGCCGGCGGCCAGTTCGGTGGTGGTGGCGGCCACGCCGTCGGGGCCGCCGTCCGCCCCGGCGGTCAGTTTGGCCGGTGCTTTGGCGGCATTGGCGGCCTGTGCGGCGGCATCGGCGCCGGCCAGCGCCGCCGTCACGACGCGGCTGCCGTCATTGATGGCGGTCACCAGTTCGCCCGTGGTGGCGCCGCTGTAACTTTCTTTTGCGCGCCCCAGCGTCAGTTCCAGCGTGACCGGCTTGCCGGCCGGCGCGTCGAACTTGGTCGCGATGGCATTCGCCCAGGTGCCCGGCGATGTGGCCGTCAGTACCGCCAGCGCGGCATCGGCATTGTCGGCGAGCGTAAAGGTTTTGCTCGCCATGCTGGCGTCGGCCGCCAGATTCGCCACGCGCACGGCATAGATGGTGGATGCACCGCCCTTGAACAGCTGTTCCAGCGTGCGCGTGAGCGTGAGCGCGGGCGCCGTGTCGGTGCCCGGAAAGCGGTCGTAGGCGCCGAAAGTATCCAGCGCCTGCGTATAACTGCCCAGGATGACCACCGTGTTGAGCGGGCCCCGGTTGGCCGTGCCGACCACACCCACGTTGCCGGTTGCGATGCCGCCGACCCCGATCAGACCTTCCGCGCGGACTTCGATATAGGTACCGGGAAGGATCATTTCACCAATGGCTTCGCTCATGACTTTACTCCCAGGAGCAGGTAATGAAGGACGGGCGCGGCGCCGCGAACCGCGGTGACACGCCTTGTTGCCGTTGCGGATAGGGCCGGTAGGCCCAGCATAGCCGGCCGCACTGCAAAAGCAACCAAGGACTTGCAAGCACGCGGCCGGGCGAGGCGGAAGTTGACATCTGTTAACCCTCCGTGACGATAGTTGCGGCAACTGCGCCGCTTGCCGGATCGACCGTAACGACCGTAAGCCGGGTAGTGATGGGGATGCGCGCGATCACGCCGCCCGAAGACTCCGGCATATTCAGCTCGTGCTCGAAATCGAAACTGAAGCGGGCCGTGCGTGCGCGCGAATTGGCCAGCGCGGTGTCGCGCACGCTTATGCTGGACAGATCGGACAGCGCAATTTTGCGCAGGCCCGGCAAGCTGTTGCGCGGCGCCGCCATGAGGGCGTCGAGCACGCCATCGGACAGGCTTGCCACGCTGTCCGCGCCGGCGTCGCGCACCACCACGCACAGCGTGCCGGCGATTTCCGTGACACGGCGCTCCCATTGACCCAGCACATAGTTCGCCACCACGTTGCCGGTGGCCGGCAGCGGCGCGCCGAACAGCAACTGGCCTATCAATGCGTCGGCGCGCACCTGGCCCGCGCCGGGCGGCGCATTCACGACAGTCTGTGCGGCACCGGCCACGCTCACCGACAGATCGGCCGGGCCCAGCGGGCCTTCGCCGCCATCGGCCTGGCGCAGGCCGCCGTGCGGCAATATGAGCGTGCGCCGGTCGGCCGACAGCAGCACGAAGCCGGGCTCGCCGGGCAGCACGGGATTGGCCAGATCGATCGTGGCGCGCACCGGCAGGGCGCCGTCGGTAATCAGCGCGGAACGTTCGCCCAGTCCGGCGCCCAGGCGCGCGACTTGTTCGAGCGACAACACCACGGCGGGCAGGTCGGTGTTCTGCGCGGGTTCGGCCGGGCCTATGGAAGCCGGCGCCGGCACCAGCTGGGTATGGTTCGCCAGCAAATCCGCCACGGCGGCCAGGAAGGCGCTTTCGGCACTCATGTGCGAGCCCTCAATACGCGCAGCGCGGCATTGTCGGAACCGAACAGCGTGCCGAAAAAGTCGCGGAATTTATCCAGGCTGTCGATGCTGGCCGTGTCGGGCAGCGGGTCGGTATTGTCGGTGCTGCGTATGAGCGCCACCAGCGCGAGCGACTTGACTGTGGAATCCGGCGTGGGGTCGGCCGGACTGGCGAGGGCCACGTGCGCCAGCGCATTGCCGGCGGCCGGCACGTTCAGCGTCAGGAACGGCGCCGCAGCCGGCGTCAGGCGGTGCCAGTTGGCCGGTGCGAAATCCGGCGCGCCGAAGGCGTCGACATGGATGCTCCACAGGTGCACTTCGGCATCGGCGGCTTCCAGGCCGGCGTTATGCACGCGCACATAAACATGGTTGGCGCCACCTATCAATACCGTGTCCTGGCCGCGCACCGACAGCAAATCCTTGAATGCCGCGGCGGCATCGGCGGGCTCGGCCTGCACCACGATGAGGTCGGGGCTGCGTCCCGCGAATGCCACGTTGCCCAGGCGCGCGTCGTCATCGACGCCGTCGCGTATGAACAGCCGTGCCGCCGCGCGCGGACGTATCTGCACCACGCGCAGCGCCGCGCGGCGCTCCGCGGCGATGAACTGCGCCAGCGTGGTGCCGGCCGCGAGCGCCGCCGGCAGCGCATCCGCGGCGGCCGTGCACAGCGCCACCAGCGCGACAAAGTCGTTCGGCGCCGCCACGGCCAGCGCGGCGGGCGGCGAAAAATCGAAACGCACCACCATCGGATCCCAGGGCCGGATGCGGTCCACGCGCCTGGGCGGCGCCACGCGGCGCCAGGGGCTGGCGCCCGCGGGGTTGAAATCCGGCGGCGCATACAGCGTGGCCGGGTCGGGCAAGCCGGCCGGCATGGATACGGCCGGCGCCGCGCCGCCCAACAGGGCCGGCACCGCGACGCCGGCCGGCGCAAACAGCAGATGCACGTCCACATTCACGGCATCGTCGAAACCCCAGTTATGCACCTGCACATACACGGCCTGTTGCGCCAGCGGCACCAGCGCATCGACCGGGAGGCGCTCGTCGAATTCCACGCCATCCACGCGGTCGTCGAAAAAGTCGAACGGCGCGCTGTCTATGCGTATGTCGAAAGCGTGGGCGTGGTCCAGCCAGGCGGCGCCGGCAGGCAGGCGCGGATCGTCCGGTATGGGCGGCGGGAAGGGGCGCGGATAGGTCTGGCCGTCTTCGATCAGGGTCTGGCGCATCAACAGGCGCGGCGCCGCGGCGGCGGCCGCCAGGTCGCAATCCCAGATGCCGCGGCCGAAGCTCGCGATGCGCAGGCGCCGCGTGCCGGCGACGGTTTCGATGTCGTTGATGAGGGTTTGCGGCAGTTCGCGCCCGGGCGTGCCGTTGAACGGCCGCCAATGCACGTCCTGCGCGGCCGGTGCCGCGGCCGGCAGCGCCGTGGTGCGATAGATGCCGGCCAGCGTGCCGGCGTAAAGATCGATGTTGCCGGCGTTCACGTCGAAGCGCACGCTGGTGATGGGCCCCGGCGGCAGCGAATCGCTGTCGGCGTCGAAGCCGGCGCCCGCGCGCGTGCTGGGGAAACTGATGTCGGTCCAGCTGGTGCCGCGGTTGTAGGTCAGGAACACGCGGCTTTGCAGGCGCGCCAGCAGTTCGACGCTACCGACCGCGCCGCCGCCGGGCGTGACCGTATTGTCGGGATTGACCGTAAATGTGTGGCCGACCACGAACGGCCCGCCCGAAAACGACAGCACCACGCCGGTTACCGGCAGTTCCACGGCGGCCGCGGTGGTGAGCGCGGGCTGCACCGGCAGCCCGGCAACCTGGAAGGTGAAGCGCGCCGCGCCGACCGCGCCGGCCACCGTGATGCTTACCGTGATGGCGCGGCCGAATGCCGGCAGCACTTGCAGCGCGCCCGCCAGCGCCGGGGCGCCCGGATTGACCGTGCCGTTGGTCTGGATGATCCAGCTGTCGCCGACCGCATAGGCCGCGGCCGGAAACGACAGGAACAGCCCGCTCCTCTGCAACTGGCTGAAGGCGGCCGTGGTAGCGATTTGTGCCGACTGGGTGCCGAATGCGCCGGCGTTCCAGAAGCGCACGCGGTAGCGCGCCGTGCCGGGCGCGCCGGCGGTGCTGATGCGTATCTGGCAGGCGCGCTCGGCCAGCATGGCGGATACCGCGACCATGGCCGGATTGGCCGGATTGATGGCGAAGCGCGTGGGCGCGAGGCGCAGATTGCCGGCCGAGGGCAGGGCGGTCGCGGCCGTCCAGGGGTTGGCGGCCGGCCCGGTGGGCGCGTCGCGGGTGCGGAATATGTTGCCCAGCGTGGTACCTACCCAGCCTTCCACGCGTATCGGCGCGACCCCCGGCACCGGCCCGAAAGCCAGCGCGCTGCCGGCTTCGCCGGGTTCGGCCAGCGCTCCGGGCAGGTTCAGCGCATTGACGGTGGCGACCGGCAGGCCGCCCGGCGCGGCCGGCAGCGGGTTGGGCGGCGCATTGAGCGCCACCGCCACCGGCGAGGTGAAGGTGCCGGGCGGGTTCTGGTCGGCGGTCCAGGCCAGCATGCCGGTGCCGCCGTTGCCGGGGCGCGGGTCCTGTTCCACCAGGCCCACGAAGGGGCCGCGCAGATTGCCGGTCAGCGTGAAGCTGGGATAAAAATCCACGCGCACGCGCATGCGCGGGTCAGCCAGCGGCAGGTCGTTGATGACCGGGCTTTCGATCACCAGGTCGGCCGCCGGACCCAGCGTGCCGGTGACCGTGGTGAGGTTGAGGCCGCCGTTCTGCGACGCCATGAACTGGCGCGGATTGCCCGAATTGATCGCGATGGCGCCGCCGTCGGCCCAGCCGCAGCGGTACCAGGTGGGGCCGCCGTAACCTATCCAGGAGCCGTTGTCCTGCAGCCCGCCGGCACTGAGCCAGGCGAGCGCCGCCTGCGGGTGCACGGTCATGTCCTGGAACTGGCCGGCCAGGATGCCGTGGCTGCGCTTGCGCCAGAAACCCGGCCGCGCCGGGTCGGGGCGCGTCACGTCGCGCGCCAGCGCGATGCCGCCGTCGTTGCCTATCCACAGCGCGCGGCGATTGCCGAGGTCGAAAAACGCCACGTGCTGGTCGGCATGCTGGGAATGGTCGCCCAGGTCGTAATTGGGCCACTCCAGGATGGTCGTGAAAGTCGCGCCGCCATTCGTGCTCAAGGCCACGTTGAGCGTGCCGCACACGATGATGCGCGGGTCGTTGGGGTGCACCTCCAGGATCATCGAATAATTCGCCTGACCGTTATCGACGGTGGCGATACGCCCTTGCGGCGTCCAGGTGTTGCCGTCGTCGTTGGTTGTGAATACCCCCGAGGCGCGGTTGTTGTTGTCCTGGAACACCACCACCAGGTTGCTGGGCTGGCGCCGGCACATGGCGATCAGCACGCGCCCGAAAGTGGCCGGGAAATTCGTGCCGGCCACCGTGGTGGCCATGTTGGGCGTGACCGTGGCGACTTCCCAGGTGACGCTGTCGGTGGAGCGGTCGTAGCGGCCGCGGAACACGCCGGCCGTATCGATGCCCACGTGCAGGATGAGAAAACGCGCCACGGTGCGCCCGCCCACCACGATGGTGGCGGCGTTGCGCGGATCGCGCGCGATGCGCAAATCCGTGGCGAAAGCCGGAAAGTCGCTTTGCGTCGCGAATAGCGGCGTGGTGGCCAGCGCGGGCAGGCCGGCCGGGGCCGGGCCGGCGGCCGGCGGCAGTTCCCGCACCCAGGTCGCGACCACCGGGGTGCCGGTCGCGCGGCAGCGCCACAGGCCGGTTTGCGAGGCGACCCAGAAGCGCTCGGGGTCGTCCGGGTCCACCTCTATGCGCGTGTAGCGCGCGGCGGCGCCATTGGTGGCCACGGCCGGCGTTTCGGTGGGCAAGGGCGCATTGGCCAGGCGGTCGAATACGGCGCTGCCGTCGGCCTGCATGGTGATGCGGAACAGGCCGTCACCGGCCGCGTAACTGGTCGCCACCGAGCCGGTGCCGGCATACACCACGTTGCGCCGGTCGGGATGCATGGCGAGCGCGCCCAGCGGCGTGTTGAACGAGGGCGGCCCAAGATGGGTCCAGGAGTCGCCCGCGTCGGTGGTGCGCCACAGGCCGCCGTGCGCGCTGCCGGCGTAAATGATGGCGGTGTTGCCGGGGTCCTGCACCATGCTCACGATGCGCCCGCCTATGTTGCGCGGGCCTATGCACACCCAGGGCAGCAAGCCCCCGGCCGGGCGCGCCTTGGCGGCGTGGCGCACGGCCGCCGCGACGGATTGCGTATAGGCCAGTTCGGATATCGGCCCGTTGCGCAATTCGTCGGCGCGCGCCTCGATGGCGTCGTCGCGTGGGGGGCGGATTTCGTCCATGGCGTTTCAGGATTGCGCCGGGCCTGCCGGGCATGCCGCGCATGCCGGGCACGTAGGGCGGAAAAGCGAAGCGCATTCCGCCGTATGGGAGCGTCGAATTGCCGCATCCGCCGTATGTGAAGGACGCGGCGCCCGATCCGGCATATGCGAGTCATCAACCGCCCCATACGGCGGATAGCGCCTACGGCTCATCCGCCCTACGCGTGCGGCGAGTGCTCGACCGTCCCGCCCAGCCCACACCGCCATGGCTACGTATCGGGATGATCTGATTGGGTCCATGGCAACTTACGCGGGCGGCAGGGGCGGCGCGGTCTGGTCGAGCAGAAAAGCCATCGCGCGCGAAAGTTTGGCGTTGGCCGGCAGTTCCGGCCGGAACGCGGCGGCGCCCGCGGCATCGTTGGCGCCGCGCGAACTCATGTCCATCCAGCCGCGCAGCGTGGGTATCCAGCCCAGGCGGCGCAAGGTGGCGTCGCCGTCGGGCGCGGCGGCGGTATAGCCGGCCGGCGTGGCGCCCATGGCGAAATCGGCGCTGGCCGGCGCGCCGGCTTTTTCGTCCACGGCGCCGCCCAGCACCAGCATGCGCCATTCGTTTTCGCGGCGGCGGTCGAGGTTCCAGTTGCGGAACACCTGGTAGGCGCGGTTGATGCTGGTCGTGCCGCCGAATTTCGATTTGTCGCGGTCGGCGTCGGGCAGCAGGTGGCTCATGGCGCCCAGGCACAGCAGCGTGGCGAAGTCCGCCGCTTCGTTCATGAGCGCCTGGCCCGTGAATAGCGTGTCGTCGTTGGCGGCCAGGTAACCGTACAGGCGCGCGCTCGGGCTCGCCACGCGCGCGAACGGCACGGTCGGCAAGGGCGCCACGTTGAGCGGCGGATCGAGGCGCGCATTGATGCGGATTTGCGTGTCGCTGATCACCTCGGTCACGATGCGGTCCTGGAAAGTGCCGCCGGGCTGCAGGCGTATGGTGTCGCCGGGCGCGAAAAACGCGCCGAAAGTGGCGCCGCCCGAGCCCTGCAGCAGGTTGTGCTGCAGCGCCTGGCCGCCCACCACCTGCGCCAGCCAGCCGGCCGGCGTGGCTTCCAGGCCGGTTTGCTGGCGCACCACGCGGCGCCAGGTGCCGGTCGGTGCGGCCGGCAGAGGCGTGGAAATCGTGATGCGCGTGTCGCTATCGACGGATACGATCACGCGCCGCGCCAGGTTGCCGGCGGGCGGCGGCGCGAGGTCGGCTTCTATGCTGTCGCCGGGTTCCAGAAATGCCGTGAAGCGCGTGGCCGATCCGGCCGGGATGGTGAGTACGCGCGCATTGGTCGGGTCCACGCTCAGTACGCCGCTGCCGGCCGTCAGCACGGCCGGGTCGCGCGTGCCCGTGACGGGGCCGGCGCGGTCGGCCAGCACGGCTTTCACGCGGCGCGGGCTGGCGAACAGCACGAAGGCGGTTTTTTCGCTGTCGCCCAGCGCAGCCGGCGCGGCCGCCACCGCGGCGTCGTGGTCGGCCACCGTATCCTTGTCGTCGCCGGCATCGGAAAACGCCAGGCCGGGCGGCAACAATGCGACTTCGTGGGCGGACTGGTCGGCAAAGAACAACTTGGTTTCGAGCTTGGCCTGGCCGCCGCCGTCCTTGACCAGGGCTTTCAGATAGGTCATGAAATCGCCCAGCGTCATGGGCACGGCCGGCGCGAATACGGTGCGCGTGGTGGCGCCGAACTTGAATTCGATGCGGTCGTGCGCGGCGCGCACGGTGGGCGAGCCGCCGCCGGTCCACCACAGCTTGAGCAGCGGCCGGCGGTCGGTCGGGTAATAGCGCGCGGCGGGCGAGGTGCTGTCATCGACCGGGCCGGCGAAGGACAGCATGGTTTCGTCTATGAGCTGCACGGCCGCCGGCTGCACGATGGCGGCCGTGGTGGTGCCGCCCGGCAGGGCCGTGAGGCCGGTGGGCAGCGTGCCGCCGGGCCGGGCCGGAATGGGTACGGCCAGGTAGCGCATCATGAACGCGGTGCCGACCCAGAACCCGCCCAGTATGAAAAACCACAGGATGAACCAGCCCGCGAAGGCGCCGCCGTCGTCGTCGTTCAAAGCTTCCGGCGCGCGGTGCAGGAAAGCCGCGTACAGCAGCGCGAATATCGCGCCCAGGCCGAGGTGCGACAGGCCGGACAAAGCGAGCAGCCAGCGCTTGGGGTTGTCCTGATTGACCTGGGTGAGCGTAAACACCACGAAGGCAATTTCTATGGCCAGGGGCAGCGCGAACAGCAGCAGCCATTTCGGCACGCCGCCCTTGCCCAGCGTGGCGAAAAATATGATGGCGCAAATCACCTGCGCGGCCGCCGACACCCAGCCGAATATGACCGGCCCTTCCGCCCCCAGCGACGACAGATTCATCGCGAAGGTATAGGCGAGCGGAATGATGGACCCCAGCGCGAACGGCAGGTTGATGGCTTCGAACAGCGCGGCGTCGCCGTCATGGCCGGGCGGCTTGGTGTCGCGGAAAGCGTCCTTGCCCTGCGGCAATTTGGAGGCGATGGGCAGCGCGACCAGCGCCGGCAGGTACATGAAGCTCGTGAATCCCAGCCATTCGCCCAGCGTCCAGGTGCTGCCCATGCCCAGCGCCATGCGGAAGCTGCGGTAGCCGTCCTCCAGCAGTTCGCTGCTCAGTGCCGGCGGCGCGTGCTGGTTGCGCATGGCTTCGTAGGGCGCGCCGCCCTCCTTGTTGGCGCCGGCGCCATATACGGCTTCCAGCGCCTCGCGGAAGGCGGTGTAAAAAGGTTTGGGCACCAGCGCGGGTTCGGGCCACCAGGTATCGACTTCATGCCCGGTGGCGGGCGCGGTGGGCGCGAACATCAGGTTGAGCACTTCGGTTTCTATGGCCGATATGACCTGGGTGCGGTTCAGCCTGGGCCGCGTGGCGTCGCCCAGGCGCGCTTCCAGCGCATCCACATAGGGGCTGGAAATCACGTCGGTGGCGATGTGGCAGCAATGCCCCAGCACATAGGCCTGCATTTGCGCGAGCGCTTCGTTGCGCTTGTTGGCGTCGGCAATTTCGCGCGTGATGGCGGGGCCGACCTGGCGCCAGAACGTGAGCGCGAAATCGCTGCAGTAGGACAATACCTGTTCGTAATTCTCGTCCGGCGTGCCCTTGTGCAGGGTGTCGCGCAGCCAGCGCTGCAGCGGCGCGAATTGCGCCGCGAAAGCCGTGAATTCCGGCCCGACCGCGCCCATGAACAGGAATTTCGACACCTGGTCGCCCTGCGGCGGGCCGTACAGCCGCACCGGCGGTGCCACCGTGGGCTGCGCCGCATTCATGGTGGCGACGGCTTTTTCGGCCAGATAGGCGACCTGGCGCTCGAGGTCGGTGGCATTCGGGCGCAATTCGATTTTCGAGCGCAACATGGCCTGCATGCGGGCCAGGCGGTCGCGTGCCAATAGTGCGACGGCGGCGTAGGTGATGGGTCCGGGCATGGCAGGATTTCCTTAGAGGGACACCGATCCCGACGCGGATCCGGAACTGCCGCCGCCGCCCGCCGGCAGCGCGTCCTGCAGGCGCTTGAAGCTCGCCACCGTGGCGTCCAGCCCGCCATCGACCTGGCCGGCGATCACGTCCAGCTGGTCGAACACCGGGTTCATGAGGCCGCGCGGGTCTATCGCGCGCACCTGTTCGAGGATGTGGTCGTAAATTTCCAGCGGCACTTCGAGCAAAGTTTCGAGATTGAGCTTTTCCAGCACGCGCGCGATCAGTTCGCGCAGGCCGGCCAATATGGCGTTCACCTTGTCGAGCGGGTCCTGCTCCAGGATGGCGGCTTTCAGTTGGTTGAACGAGGCGATGGGCGCGGCCAGCAATTTGTCCGGACTCAAGGACTCGATTTCGGTTTTGGCTTGCGCGACGATGCCGTCCGCGGCCGCGATGAGCGGGGCCAGATCGAGGCTGTCTATGAGGTGGCGCAGGTCGGCCGTGGCGGCCAGCAGCGGGTTCAGCACCGCGTCCAGCAGCGCGGCGAGGCGCCGGTGCAGGGCTTCGAACACCGGCGTGGCGATGCCGGCGATGCGTTCCGGCGGCGCCGACTTGAGCAGCGTGCGCACCACGCCCGCCACGCTGATGTCGTCCGGCGCGAAGCCCAGCGCCTGCATGAGGCCGCGCACCTTTTGCCCGGCCGGGGCGAGCGGCGCGAGCAGGTTGTTGAGTGCCGCCGTGCCGCTGTCGGCTTCGGAAAAGCCGGCGCGCCGGAAGGCGTCGGCCTGCTGCGCGGCAGCGCCGAGCGCGGCCAGGTAGCGCGCCCGCTGCACGGTCAGATCGGCGAATAGCGACGCACTGTCCAGCACCGCCACGCTGGCGCTCAGTGTGGCGCGCACCGGCGCGTCGGCCGCCAGCCGCGCGACCAGCGCCTGCACGGCGGCGGCCAGTTCGGCAAAGCGCGCATTGAGCGCGCTGCCGGCCGCGGCCGGATCGACCTGCTCGACCAGCGCGCGCGCATTGGCCAGCGATAGTGCGACGGCGCCGCTGCGCGCGGACAATTCGCCGCTGCCCGAAGCGCCGCCCAGCCAGCCCAGCACGGGGCCGAAACTGGACGGCTGTATGCGCCGCCCGGTCGCGCCCAGCATGGCGGCCACCACCACGCCCATGCCGGCACCCGCGTTGAGCCCCGGAAAGCGCGCCAGCGCCTGTGCGAGGTCGGCGAACGCGCCTTCCAGGGGCGCGCGCAATTGCGCCGGGTTTACGCGCTCCAGCAGCGCCAGGGTTTCGCGGCGCAGGCCATTGAGCGCGTCTTCCCATTGATCCAGGCGTATGGCCTGGATCACCGTGGTGCGCACTTCGGTCAGTTGTTCCTGCACGGGCGCCACCAGGGCGGCGACCGACAACTGGTCCAGCGCGCCGGTGATCAGTGCGAAAGCTTCGCGCACGGGCGCCAGCAGCGCATCCAGATCGAGGCTGCGCACGGCGTTCTTGACGCCGTCCAGCGCATCGCGCACGGGTTGCAAATCCAGATCGGGCGCCAGCGTGCGGACTTTTTCGGCAAGTTCGTCGAGTTTGGCGTCGACCTCGGCCAACAAGGTGCGCGGGCTGTTCTGTTCGACCACGTCCAGCAGCGCCTGGAACTTCTGGTAAATCTGTTCTATGGCCTGGTCGAGTTCGCCGCGCAGCGCGAATTTGCCGTCGGCGCCCACGCCCAGCAAAGTTTCGATTTCGGCCTCGACCGCGTCCACATTTACCGCCTTGATGGGCGCGACCGCCGCATCGACGTCGGCTTTCATGGATTCCGGCAGCAGGTCGAAAGGCACGGCTTCGACCACGTCGGTGGCGGTGTCGATGGCACTTACGGCGGCGTCGAAATACGGCTGCATTTGCGCCTGGGCCAGCAGATCGGCGAATTTGCGCACTTCGCCGGCCACCGCGCCGACGGCCTGGTCCAGATTTACCTGTTCGACGGCGCTGCGCGCCTCGCCGAAAAACGCGTCGATCTGCTGTTTGAACGCGTCGAGCGCGCCATCCACCTGGCCCAGCGCGGCGCCGGTCGCATCCGCGGCGGCCTGTAGCGCGGCCTCTATGCCTTCGACCAGCGCGCGCACGGCATCCAGGGCCTGCGCGATGGGCGCCACGAATTGCTGCAGCGTGTTGGCCAGATCGTCCAGCGGCAGCGCCGCGACGGCCGCGCGCACCTGATCCAGCGCGCCGCGCAGCGCGGCCATCACGCTATCGAGCACGTTCTGCACTTGGCGCAAGGGCGCGGTAAGCGTGTTGAGCCCGCTGGTGATCGGGCCGGTCAGGAAATTCAGGTCCAGCGCGTCGATTTCCGCGGCGATCTGGGCGACCTGTGCTTCGGCGGCATCTATGAGCGCATCCAGTCCGCCGGCCGGGGTGGCGGGAAGCTGGAACGCCAGCACCGGCTGCGCCAAAGTCGCCAGGGCTTCGGTCACGCGCCGCGCCGGGTCGGCGTCGGCCGTGCGTATCATGGCGCGCGCGGCGTCCAGTTCGGCCGACAGGCGCGCGATGTCCAGATAAGCCAGCGTGGCTTCGTCCATGGCCATGCCGGCCGCGTAAGCTTCGCGCAGCGCGGCAAGTTGCGAGGCGGCTGCGATGACTTCCATGCTTAGTTGCTGCAGCGTGCCGGCATCGCCTGCATCGACCGCGGCCAGCCGCGCCGCCAGATTGTTGCTGCCGCCCAGTTCCGCCGCGAGCGCGCCGGTGGCCGCCGTGAGGCCGGCCGGGTCGAGCCGCACGCCCAGGTTGGCGGCCAGGCGCTGGGCTTCGGCCAGCACGGTTTCCAGGCACATCAGTCCGCCCAGAATTTGCGTTGCGCCTTCGACGCCGCGCAGTATGTCCAGGAACGGAAATGCGGCCGCGCTGCCGCGCTCCAGCGCCGGCACCAGCGCCGATATGAGCGCGCCCAGCGACTGGCCGGCCGGCGCCGTGCGCAGCGATTCGGCCACGCGCAACAGCAGCGCGGCGTGGCCGCCCGCGGGCGGCGCCTGCAGTTCCGCGCGCACGCGCGCCAAGGTCTGGTCGAATAGCGCGCTGACGTCATTGGCGGCAAGTTGGCGGCCCAGTTCCAGCGCGCCCGTGAGCGGGCGCACGATGGCATCGGCCTGCGGCAGCGCCGACAGCGCGCCGGGTATGCGCCCGGCCAGTTGCGCCACGGCGCCGGCGAGCGGGTTGGCATTCACGTTGCCGGCCGCGCCGGTCACGCCATTCAGCTGATCTTGCGGCAAGGGCAGGGCGATCGCCGCCAAATCGCCGGACGGGCCCTGCAACTGCCCGAGCAGCGCGCTGCCCACGCTGCTGCAGTCGAGCTTGGTCGTGAGCGTCGCGGCCAGTCCCATGGCTTAGTCCAGAATGTCCGACAGCGGGGACAGCAGCGCGCCGGCACCGCCCAGGGTGTCCTTGAGGTTTTGCGCGGCGTCGGTGACCGGACTTAACAGATCGCCGATTTCCGGCACGCTGCCCAGCAGGCCGGGCAGGTCCAGCAGATCCAGGCCCAGGTCCACGTCCAGGCCCAGGTCGGCATCCACGTCCAGGCCGAAATCGTCGGCCGGCGACGGCGGTTCGGGCGGTTCCGTGTATTCGCGCAATACGATGCGATAGTGGAAGGTGTCCGACAGCATGGCCGTTTCGGCCAGCTGGAAAGATTCGATCAGCACTTGTTCCAGTTCGGATTCGCCGACGATGTCGGCCACGAAATCCACCGGGTCGCCGGCCAGGAATTTGCCGCGCAATTCCTTGAGCAGTTCGTCGCGCGCCTCGTCGCCATATAGCGAGCCGGAAATTTCCACGGCGATGGCGCCGCGCCCCATATCCTGGTGCAGGTCGCCCGACAGCCCGGGCACGGGCAGCACCGCGAGCCGGCGCGCCTCGTGGGTCAGGATGCTTTCGATGCGCGGCACTTCCCAGGCGCCTATCATGGGGCGTATCAGCATGGCTGCTGTAAGTTCGGGCTTGCGTGTTCGCAGCGGGCGCGGCGTTTAAGGCCGCATCAGTCGCGGTCGTCCGGGCCGCGCTGGCGCCGCCTTAGCAGTACCATCCAGGCGATGCCGGCGATAGGCAACAGGAATAACAGCACTTCGAACCAGCCCGAGCCGCCATCGGGCGAAATACCGAAAATGCGCTCTATAAAGTCCACGGGCACCTCCCGGCAACTTGGCCTGACAGAATGCGAAATTCCAGCGCGCCCGTGCGAGGGAGGACGGGCCGACTAGCGTAAAGGATGCTGTGCGCCGCGCAGGGGCGGCGAGCCGTGGTAGGAAGTTGTGCTTATGCGTTGTGCCGCGGCAGCCCCGCCCGCCCGGCCGGCGCGCTCAGGCTGCCGGGGGGGCGAACGGATGTATTCAAAGTAGAAAACGCCCCGCCACAAGTCAATGCGAAATTTTGTGAGCACCTGCACGGCGCTGGCCGCGGATCTTTGCGGAATGTCAAGAACCGCAAGGGCGGACGGAACTATCCGCGGCCGCCGATGCGGCTTGCGTCTGCGCGGC
>JAEUNN010000235.1 GCA_016791085.1 Rhodocyclaceae bacterium
GGCGGTTTTGGATGTGCGGCCGGTTTGCTTGGCCGTGAATTTTCCCTCCATTCCGCCTGAAACTATCGAACGGCGTTCGTGAGTCACCCAGCGTGCAAGAACCTCGTTCGCCGCATGGAAAATCCGTTCATGCTGCGACAAGCTCAGCACGAACGGATTTTCTGGGTGCCGCAGTTCGGCACCCGCCCGGAAAATGCCGCGCATGTAAGCGCGTCTGACCTTGAGACGCCTGCAGACTCTGGGGTTGCAAACTTGACGGCATTGTTCCTGGGGGTGCGGGCGTCTCGCCGGCATGGAGCGCCCGGGAAAAACGGCAGGCGGGCGGGACGCCCGCCCCCCCAGGGAGAAGCGTGCGCGTCGATTCGCCCTGACTTAATGGCATTGTTTCTGGGGGTGCGGGCGTCTCGCCCGCATGGAGCGCCCGGGCCAAAACGGCAGGCGGGCGGGACGCCCGCCCCCCCAGGGAAAGGTGCGCGCGTCGATACGCCCTGAATTAACGGCATTGTTTCTGGGGGTGCGGGCGAGACGCCCGCCCTTCCGGCGGCTGTTTGTCCGACGCCGGATGGCTTGCCTTACGTTTCGAGGCAGGACCCGCCGGGGCACGGCGTGCGCTTGTCGATGGGCTGTCCGGCCGATGGCCGCAAGCGCTGCGGCGCGGCCAGCGGCGCCGGTATTCAGCGCGTCGCTTCGTCCAGCTTGCGGCGTTGTTCAGCCGCCGCCTCATCCGCGGCGCGATTCAAGTCCTGTTCGAGTTTTTTCAGATCTGCCGGCGCCGGCGCTGCCGCGCCTGCGGGGCTGGCGGGCGCAGTCGTGGCGCGCATTTGCGTGAGCGTCAGATAGCCAACCAGCGCGACCACCAGCAATAACAGGACGAGGCGCATGGGCGGGCTCCGTTGCAGATGGCGGGCCGCCGCTCGTGCGGCCGCCCGTGCCGTGCATCCTAGCGCGTTCGCGTGATTTGCACGGCGCCGGCGCGAGCGGCGGCCATGCTCCGGCGCTCCGCAGGCGCGAGCGGGGCGATGGCGGGCAGCAGGCGGGCCTCTGCAGGCTATCCGTTCCGCATCGACCCCGACCTAGCCCGCGGCGGCATTTGCTGCCCGCGTCTGCCGGCTGCAGCCTATATTCAAAATTCCGGCGCCGGGCTGCATTCGCAACGGCGGCCCATGCAGCCGGGTTTGCCCGAAATTCACGCCGGCCGCCCGCAACTGGGTAGGTGCACGGAGCCGGGCGCGCCAAACAAGCCGCGATGGCGCGCCTCTGCGCGGGCATACCGACTTGCGGCGCAATCATAAGGAGACAAGGACTGGCCAGAATAGAAGGAAGGTGCCTGTGCGGGGCGATCCGCTACAAATCGGATTCCGCGCCGGTATTGACGGCCGTATGCCACTGTACGCATTGCCAGCGCCAGACCGGCACGGCGTTTTCGGTGCTGGTGGCGGTGCCGCGCGGGTCCATACAGATGGAAGGTAGCGATCCGCACGTCTATTTCGACGTCGGCGAAAGCGGCCAGCCGGTGTTGCGCAAGTTCTGCGCGCAATGCGGCTCGCCCATCTACAGCGAGGTCGCGGCCACGCCGCAACTGGACTGGATCAAGGCCGGCACTTTGGACGACACGTCCTGGCTGCAGCCGCAAGTGCATATCTGGTGCGATTCGGCCCAGCCCTGGGTGCACATGGACGAATCGGTGGCACGCGTGCCCAGAAATCCGCCCATGGAGTAGATCGAGCCCAAAGGATGGCGCCGCGCCTGCGGCGCGGCTCACCAGAAACGCCACCAGGGCTTGTGCGGGGCGGGTTTGGCGTCCTGCGCGCTCATGCGCGCGGCGGCGCCCGACATCAGGATGAAGCCGTACATTTCGCGTTCCTGCGGCGGCAATTTGGCCGGGTCGCGC
>JAEUNN010000265.1 GCA_016791085.1 Rhodocyclaceae bacterium
GCCCACCATGGCGGCGAACCTCACGAAACGCCCTGGGTCGTTTGGCTGCCCCTGGTCGCCCTGGCGATTCCGTCCATGGTGATCGGCTACTACACCATCGAGCCCATGCTGTTCGGCGGCTGGTTCGGCAACGCCATCTACGTTTCGGAGGCGCACAACGTCGTCGCCGAACTGGGCCATGAGTTCCACGGTGCCGCGGCGATGGCCAAGCATGGCTTTGGAACGCTGCCGTTCTTCCTGGCCATGGGTGGCGTGCTGACGGCCTATCTGCTCTATATGGTCTGGCCCAGTGTGCCTGTGGCGCTCAAGGCCGCCTTCATGCCGATCTACAAGCTGCTCGACAACAAGTACTTTTTCGATCGCTTCAACGAGATCGTATTTGCCGCTGGCGCGCGTCTGATCGGCAAGGGGCTTTGGAAAGGCGGGGACCAGGGCGTCATAGACGGCGTGGCCATCCATGGTTCGGTTCGCGTGGTCGGCCTGACCGCGGCAATATCGCGGGCGCTGCAGACCGGGCACATATACGAATATGCCTTTGCGATGATACTCGGCCTGATGGCGGCCCTGTTGTGGTTCTTTTCCTGAACGCGTCGAGACAGACTCCCTAATACCGCGCGCGCGATTTTTGCGCTGAAGAGTACGAAAACATGACCGGACTACCTCTGCTCAGTCTTGCGATCTGGGTGCCAATTCTCGGCGGCCTCATAGTGCTCGCGACCGGTTCCGACCGGAACTCGCAACTCGCACGCCTGCTTGCGCTCGTGACGGCGCTCTTTGGATTTCTCGTCACGATCCCGCTCTACACGCGCTTCGACATCGCGACTGCGGCCATGCAGTTCACCGAAACGCTGGAGTGGATACCGCGTTACAACATCAAGTACGCGCTCGGCGTGGATGGCATTTCCATGCCCTTCGTGCTGCTCAACGCCTTCATTACCCTCATCGTGGTGATGGCCGGATGGGAAGTCATAGAACAGCGCGTGGCGCAGTACAACGCGGCCTTCCTGATCATGTCCGGTCTCATGAACGGCATATTCTGCGCGTTGGACGGCATGCTGTTCTATGTGTTCTTCGAGGCGTCGCTGATTCCGCTCTATATCGTGATCGGCGTGTGGGGCGGCCCGAACCGGGTGTATGCCGCGCTCAAGTTTTTCCTGTTCACGCTGGCAGGCTCCTTGCTGATGCTGGTCGCCCTGCTGTACCTGTTCGACCAGGCGAGCGGAAGCTTCAGCATTCTCGATTGGCACCATCTGAAGATAGGCATGGAAGCGCAGAAGTGGATCTTCTGGGCGTTCTTCCTGAGTTTCGCGGTCAAGGTGCCCATGTGGCCGGTGCATACCTGGCTACCGGATGCGCACGTGGAAGCGCCGACCGGCGGTTCCGTGGTGCTGGCCGCGATTGCGCTGAAACTCGGTGCCTACGGCTTCCTGCGGTTCTCTCTGCCCATCCTGCCGGACGCCGCACAGGCACTCGCGCCCTACGTGATCACGCTGTCGCTGATTGCGGTGATCTACATCGGCTTCGTGGCCCTGGTGCAGGCGGACATGAAGAAGTTGGTCGCCTATTCGTCGATTTCGCACATGGGCTTCGTGACCTTGGGTTTTTTCATCTTCAATCCGCTCGGCATCGAGGGTGCTCTGGTTCAGATGATTTCCCACGGTTTCGTGTCGGGCGCCATGTTCCTGTGCATAGGCGTCATGTACGACCGCGTGCATAGTCGTCAGATCGCGGATTACGGCGGCGTCGTGAACACCATGCCGAAATTCGCGGCGCTGTTCCTGTTGTTCGCGATGGCCAATGCCGGTCTTCCCGCCACGAGCGGATTCGTGGGCGAGTTCATGGTTGCTCTGGGTGCCATCAAATTCAATTTCTGGATCGGCTTCCTGGCCTGCACCACGCTCATCATGGGCGCGGCTTACACCCTGTGGATGTACAAGCGTGTGGTGTTCGGCGCCATCGGCAATCAACACGTCGCCGAACTCGAAGACATCAACGGGCGTGAATTCCTGTTCCTGAGCATGCTTGCGATCTGCGTGCTCGTCATGGGTATATATCCGCAGCCGGTGACCGAGGTGATGCACACCACGGTCAACGAATTGCTGAAGCACGTCGCCCAGTCCAAACTTTAATCAGCCAAGAATCAGGGCCTCATCCTATGATTTCTCCTTTGCCTGATTTGTATCCCGCCTCCGCGGAGATAT
>JAEUNN010001171.1 GCA_016791085.1 Rhodocyclaceae bacterium
CCTTTGGGCTCACCGGCTTTAGTTTTTGCGGCTGGATGAAGCCCGGCCACAGCGCATCGGCACTATCCTGGTAAGCCAATTCCAGTGCACGCAGCCGCTGCAGATCGCGTCGGCGCGTCTTGTCGTTCAGTTTGGCGTACAGGCTGGCGTACCAGGGCAATTGGCGCAATTCGGCCAGCGGCCAGGGGCGGCCTCGCGCGAACAGCATGGAAAGTATCGTGTATTGGCGGGCGTTGATCAGTTTTTCGTCCAGCGCGCGGCGAATTTTGCTCTCGTACAGCAACATGACGACGAGGCGATTGACCCGGTCGTGCAACGCGTTGATGGTGAGGCGCATGCCTTCGAGATGGAATTCCACGAAAGCCTGGTTGGGCGCGGCCTTACCTTTTTCGGCTGCCTTGCGGCAGCTGTTGAATCGTGTGAAATAGGCGTCGATGTTCTGCAGATAATGGCGCGCCAGCGCGAAGGGCGTATGGCGAAAGCCGGCGGCGGCGAGCAGCGTGGCCTCGATGGCGCGGCCGACGCGGCCATTGCCGTCCCAGAACGGGTGTATCAGTTCGAAATACAGATGCACGAGAGGCGCCCGCAGCAGCGGCGACACCGCGGCGGCCGCCAGTTCGCCATGCCAGGACGCCAAGGCCTCCAGCAGGCGCTCGATGTCCCGGCCATATTGCGGCGGTTTATAGATGCCGCCGTGGGCAGGATCGCCGACGTGCGTAATGCGGGATTTGGGATTGTCGCGAATGAGCCCCGGGCGGTTGTCCGGGTGCGGAACGTCCTTGCAGATGAGCCGGTGCAGGTCGAGGATAAAGTCGGTCGTCAGAGTCCAGCCGGGCCTGGCCGCTGCAGACTGGGCAAATTCGTAAGCACTTTTGATGTTGATCGCACGCTGCTGTTCAACCTCCTGCACCTGGCCGGGGTCCATGTCCAGCGCGCTGGCGGTTTCGTCTTCCGTCAGCGTGCCCCCTTCTATGGTGTTGGTGCCGAACACGCTGCTCACCAGCACCTCTTTTTCCAACTGGTTGGCAACTTGCGCCAGCGGCGAGGCCACGAAGCGCGCCTG